>JAQICA010000066.1 GCA_027858775.1 Salinivirgaceae bacterium
AAGAGGCTTGTTCAGCTTTTATATGTCATTTAATTTATTGAACAGAGCGGGTTGAAGCGTAATTTGATCTTGAATTTTTTGCAACTTTTTTTTTCAAGAAAAAAAGTTTATTGAAGAAAGCCCACAACTTTTTCAACTGATCCACCAAATGCTTCGACATAACGGAAACGCATTGTTGAATGTTTTCGTATTCGTGAGAAACGAAAAAAGGAGCGACAAATGCCGCTCCTTTTGAATATTTTCCGATGAAAAATCGGAAAATGCTATTTTTAGTCTTCTGAAGAGAAATCCATTGCAGCCATACGCTGGTATGATTTGTATCTCCATTTGCTGTTTTGCTGAGCAACTTTAAAGAGTTCTTTGGCCTCTTCCGGGAAACTTTTCATCAGTGAGGTGTAACGTACCTCTGATTTGAGGAAATCCTGGAACAGGTTCCAATTAGGCTCTTTTGAGTCGAGTTGGAATGGGTTTTTTCCTTCTTGTTCGAGTAAAGGATTGTAACGGAACAAGTGCCAGTAACCGCTATTAACGGCTTCTTTTTGTTCTGCTTGTGTTTTACTCATTCCACCTCTTAAACCGTGAGCAATACATGGTGAGTATGCAATAATAATTGATGGACCCGGGTACGCTTCTGCCTCTTTCAGGGCTTTGAAGTATTGTGCCGGATTTGCTCCCATTGCAACCTGAGCAATATAAACATAACCATAAGTCATGGCCATCATACCGAGGTCTTTTTTACGGATTTTTTTACCACTTGCAGCAAATTTGGCAACTGCTCCTACTGGTGTAGCTTTCGATGATTGTCCTCCGGTATTTGAGTAAACTTCAGTATCGAGTACAAGCAAGTTTACGTCTTCGCCCGATGCAATTACGTGGTCTAGTCCACCGTAACCAATATCATAGGCCCAACCGTCTCCACCAATGATCCATACAGATTTTTTTGCAAGATAGTCTTTCAGATCCATAATTTCTTTCGCAATTCCGTGGCTTTCCTTTTTCAGGACTTCAACTACGGCTGTAGATGCTTCTTGCGATGTTTTTGAATCGTCTTTTGTTTCAATCCATTTTTCGAAAACAGCTTTTGTCTCGGGATTCACATCATTCAGTGCTTTGCGCATCATGCTTGCTATGCGTTTGCGAATGTTTTCTACTCCAAGCGACATACCAAAACCGTACTCAGCGTTATCATCGAACAGTGAGTTTGCCCATGCTGGACCTGTGCCCTCGTGGTTTTTACGATAAGGAGTCGATGGTGCAGAACCACCGTAAATTGACGAACAACCGGTAGCGTTGGCTACCATCATGCGGTCGCCGAAAAGCTGTGTAATGGTTTTGATGTAAGGTGTTTCTCCACAACCAGCACATGCTCCCGAGAATTCAAACAATGGTTGAGCAAACTGTGCGTTTTTCACATTCTGCATTTTGTCGAAGCGTCCCACTTTTATTGAAACTTTGTTGAACATGTAATCCCAACGCTCAATTTCGGCTCTTTGCGAGTCTAATGGCTTCATTATTAGTGCTTTTTCTTTTGCCGGGCAAACTTCGGCACATACACCGCAACCTGTACAGTCTAATGGAGTTACTTGTTGACGGAATTGAAGTCCTTCAAGGCTCTTGCCAACTGCTTTTTTGGTTTCAGTTCCTTCCGGTGCATTTTTCACTTCTTCTTCTGTTAACAAGAATGGGCGAATAGCTGCGTGTGGGCAAGCATTGGCACAAAGGTTACACTGAATACAGTTATCGATTTGCCATTCGGGAACTGTTACTGCAATACCGCGTTTTTCGAATTCAGTTGTTCCCGATGGGAATGTTCCATCTTCAATTCCTTTGAATGCACTTACTGGAAGATCGTCGCCTTTTAGCAAGTTCATTGGCTCTGCAACGTTTTTCACAAAGTCGGGAAGAACACGGTCATCTTTTTTATCTGCATCAGAAAGTTTACTCCATTCTGCAGGAATTTCAATTTTGATCACTTCTCCACCTTGGTCTACGGCAGCGTTGTTCATGTTAACGATTTCATCACCTTTACGGCCGAATGATTTTTTGATGAAATTTTTCATCTCTACAACGGCTTTGTCGTAAGGAATAATTTCTGCAATTTTAAAGAATGCCGATTGCATAATGGTGTTGGTGCGGTTACCCAGACCAATTTCCTCTGCAATTTTTGTCGCATTAATGATGTAGAAATTAATATTATTTACGGCAAGGTATTTTTTTACCTTGTTAGGAATGCGATTTTTAGTTGTTTCTTCGTCCCAAATTGAGTTCAGAAGGAATGTTCCTCCATTTTTCAACCCTTTGAGCATATCGTAACTCTCCAGGTACGCAGGTACGTGGCATGCAACAAAGTCGGCTGTGTTTACCAAATAGGGCGAACGAATTGGTTTATCACCAAATCGAAGGTTCGATGTGGTAACGCCACCCGATTTTTTCGAATCATAAGAGAAATAGGCCTGACAGAATTTGTCAGTTGTTTCTCCAATAATTTTAATCGAGTTTTTGTTTGCTCCTACAGTTCCGTCAGATCCAATTCCGTAGAATTTGGCTGAATAGGTACCTTCCGGAGTTACGTTAATATCATCGCCCATAGGTAGTGAGTGGTTTGTTACATCGTCGACTATACCAATGGTGAACTGATTTTTGGGCTCTTTTTTTCTGAGGTTTTCAAATACGCTGAAAATTTGCGACGGTGTAGTGTCTTTTGATGAAAGTCCGTAGCGTCCGCCAATAATTTTGGGTGCGTTAGCATCATCTTTAAAGAGCTCAACAACGTCGAGGTACAATGGTTCTCCGTTTGCTCCGGGCTCTTTTGTGCGGTCAAGTACAGCAATGTTTTTTACTGTTTTTGGAAGCACATTGAAAAAGTATTTGGCCGAGAACGGACGGTATAAGTGTACACTTAAAAGGCCAATTTTTTCGCCTTTGGCTACTTTGTAGTCGATGCTTTCTTTAATTGTATCGGTAACCGAACCCATTGCAATAATAATGTCTTCGGCATCGTCTGCACCGTAATACGTGAATGGGTGATATTCGCGTCCTGTTGTTTCTTTTATTTTCTGCATGTACTCTTCTACAATATCGGGAAGATTGTCGTAGAATGTGTTTGCCGCTTCTCTTGTTTGGAAGTAAATATCCGGGTTTTGTGCTGTACCACGGGTTACCGGGTGCTCTGGATTCAGAGAATTGTCTCTAAAACGCTGAAGTGCATCATAATCAATTAGTTTTGCCATTTCTTCAGTAACAGGAGCTTCAACCTTTTGAATTTCGTGCGAAGTTCTGAAACCATCGAAAAAGTGTACAAACGGTATACGTGATTTAATTGATGCTAAGTGAGCTATAGGAGCAAGGTCCATAATTTCCTGAACACTGCCGGTTGCTAAGAATGCAAAACCGGTTTGGCGTGCCGACATTACATCGCTGTGGTCTCCAAATATCGATAATGCCTGTGCTGCTAAGCTACGTGCCGATACATGAAATACTCCCGGAAGTAACTCTCCGGCTATTTTATACATGTTTGGAATCATAAGCAGCAGACCCTGGGAAGCAGTATAAGTAGATGTTAATGCACCGCCTTGAAGTGCACCGTGAACGGCGCCTGATGCTCCACCTTCCGATTGCATCTCTGCAACTTCTACTGGTTCTCCGAATATATTTTTGCGCCCGAATGCCGCCCATTCGTCTACGTATTCTGCCATTGTAGACGATGGCGTAATCGGATAAATCGCCGCAACTTCACTAAACATGTACGCCACATGCGCTGCAGCATAGTTACCATCACAGGTAAGAAAGTTCTTTTTAGCCATACTTTTGTGGATTTATTATTAAGATTTTTCCAACTACAAAAGTACAAATTTTGTTCGTTTTACCGCACTTTTATGTTGTCAAACCTTTAATTCATACTTATATATACGCATTTTAAATAAAAAAAGCGAACCGTAATAATTACAGTTCGCTTTGAATTATTTTAACTTCGGTGTAGTTACCGATCCATTGTTAATAGAAACTCTTCGTTAGTTGTTGTTTTATTAATTCTGCTGCGCAAAAAGTCCATAGCCTCCACACTATTCATGTCTGCCAGATAATCACGTAGTATGTAAATTCTGTTAATTAAATCTTTGTTGAGCAGTAAGTCTTCGCGCCTTGTGCTCGATGCTGGAATATCTATAGATGGGAATATTCTACGGTTCGATAGTTTTCTATCGAGCTGCAGCTCCATGTTTCCTGTTCCTTTGAACTCTTCGAAAATAACGTCGTCCATCTTGGAGCCTGTGTCAGTAAGGGCTGTAGATAAAATGGTGAGCGATCCTCCGTTTTCGATTTTTCGTGCTGCTCCAAAAAATTGCTTGGGTTTGTGTAGTGCATTGGCATCAACTCCACCCGAGAGCACTTTGCCCGATGCCGGCGATACTGTGTTGTATGCGCGAGCCAAACGCGTAATCGAATCGAGTAGAATAACCACATCGTGTCCGCATTCTACCAGACGCTTTGCTTTTTCGTGAACTATGTTTGCCACTTTTACATGCCGATCTGCGGGCTCATCGAAAGTCGATGATATCACTTCGGCATTTACACTGCGAGCCATGTCTGTTACCTCTTCGGGGCGCTCATCGATGAGGAGAATAATCATGTATACCTCCGGATGATTCGCCGCGATGGCGTTGGCAATTTCTTTGAGTAGAACCGTTTTACCGGTTTTAGGTTGTGCTACAATTAATCCGCGCTGGCCTTTCCCAATAGGTGCAAACATGTCGACAATGCGTGTCGATATATTGCTGTTTTTTCCTGTCAGGGTAAATTTTTCGTGCGGGAAAAGCGGTGTTAAAAAGTCGAAAGGTACTCTGTCGCGAACCTCTTCGGGTGTACGGCCATTAATTCTTGTAACTTTTATTAACGGGAAGTATTTTTCGCCTTCTTTTGGGGGGCGTATGCTGCCTTCTACTGTATCACCAGTTTTAAGACCAAACAGTTTTATTTGCGATTGACTTACGTAAATGTCGTCGGGACTATTGAAATAGTTATAATCAGACGAGCGCAGAAAACCGTAACCATCAGACATTAAGTCTAGTACGCCACCAGCTGTAACAATGCCATCGAACTCGAACCGTTTGGATTTCTGACGGTCGTTGCCTCTTTGGTTGTCTTGCGGTTTGTTTTGCACCTTTTGTTGATTGTGCTTCTGCTGGTGGGGCTTTGTTGGAGGAGCCTGAGGGGGTTCCTTCTTTTGCTCTTTTGCCTGAGGTTTTGGAGTATCTTCGTTTTTTGAAGGTACTACCGCTTTGGGTTTTTGAATTACCTTTTCTTGAACTTTCTGCGGTTTTGCCTCTTGAGCCTCATGCATCGGCTGTCGCACTTCTTTGGGCTTTTTCTCAATCACCTTTTTTACTATTGGTTTAGGCTCTTGTTCTTTTTCTACAGGTGCGCTTTCTGCGGCCTCGGTTGCTTCGGTAGCTGGTTGCCTTTTGTTGGCAGACACCCTTTCAATGCGTTTTACGCGCGGGCGGCGGGAACTTTTTTTATCTTCAGTAGGGGAGTCTGTCTTTTCTGAAGCATTGATGGCTTGCTGATCTAAAATTTTGTATATCAGGTCTTGCTTGCGCAAAGACTCTATCTTTTTAATTTTTAGTTCAGCTGCAATTTCTTTAAGTTCTGAAACAAGCTTTTTGTTCAGTTCTAAAATGTCGTACATCTGATTGTAATTTGAATTTTATTTAAAAAAATGTGGTGGTTTGTTTGAAGATCGAAAATTGTCTATTGGGAATTTGATGGAGCAATGATACGGATAAATTGTTTAGAAGCAAAACTTTTTCTCTAAAAAATGCATTATATATTTTGTTAATCGATTTTGATCCGGTTTTATATTGTACAGCATCATGCTTTTTTAGTTTGTTAATTTTGTTCTTACTATTATATTTGTTAATATCTTTGACTATTGATGTTAAAGTTTGCAGGTCTGTTCTCTGTGGCGGTATTGCAAAAAGATATTTTTAAACGTGAAAAAAACTATTATGCTCACATCTATTTATCGCGAATTTATACAATCGAAAAAATACTTTGAGAACGAGACCATTTTTAAAGCGCTTATGCAGCGGCGCATTTATCGGGTATTGCTAATTTGTAGCAATTATGATGCCTATATGCTCGAAGAAGATGGCCGCATCGATGAGCAAATATTTAAAGAGTACGTATCGCTAAACTTGCGCTATCCGCCGGTGTTTATTCAAGCCAATTCTGCTACCAAAGCATTTTCAATTCTTGAGGAAGGGCATATCGACTTGGTTATTTCTATGCTGAGCGTTCGCGAAATGGATGCATTTGAACTTTCTAATCAGGTTAAAGGCAAATATCCGGATATACCTATTGTTGTACTTACACATTTTTCACGCGAAGTGACTGTGCGTTTACAAAACGAAGACTTGAGCTCAATCGATTACGTGTTTTCGTGGTTAGGAAATGCCGATTTGTTGCTTGCTATTGTGAAGCTTATTGAAGATCGCATGAATGTGGAGCACGATGTGAATGAAATTGGTGTGCAGGTAGTGTTACTGGTGGAAGATTCGGTTCGTTTTTATTCCAGTTATTTGCCTAATTTATATCGGGTGATCTTTAACCAGAGTGAACGGTTCATGAAAGAAGGATTGAACGAACACTTACGTATGTTGCGTAAGCGTGGCCGCCCTAAAGTTATGATGGCTCGCAATTACGAAGAGGCTATATCGTTATACAAAAAATATAGCAATAACATGCTGGGCGTTATTTCCGATATTCGGTACCATAAAGATGGTATGAAAGATCCGCATGCAGGGTTTAAATTATGTGAGCATATTACGGCCGATAATCCGTACCTGCCATTTCTCTTGCAAAGTTCTGAACCTAAGAACAGAACCATTGCTGATAAATTGGGAGTTGGTTTTCTCGATAAAAATTCAAATCGGTTGTCTATTGAGTTGCGCGATTACGTAATCAATAAATTTGCCTTTGGCGACTTTGTATTCAAATGTCCTACTACAGGTGAAGAGGTTGGGCGCGCACACAATTTAGTAACTTTTCAGGAAGCTGTAAAAAAAGTGCCGGCCGAAAGTCTTCGTTATCACGCACAGCGACATGATTTCTCTAAATGGCTGAAAGCCCGCTCGTTGTTTTCGCTCTCCTCTATATTTTTTAAAGCCACTACTGCTGATTTTGGTAGCATGGAGGAGGTACGGCAATATGTGTTTGATGAAATATCGAGATACAGGATTAATCGCGGACGTGGTGTTATTTCGAAGTTCGAAGGCGATGGATTTGATGAGTACTCCATTTTTTCGCGTATTGGCGATGGGTCTATTGGTGGTAAAGCCCGCGGGTTGGCATTTGTCGATAGCGTAATTAAGAAGCACAAAATTTTCTATAAATATGAAAATATCATTATATCTATACCTCGTACCATTGTGTTGTGTACCGATGTGTTCGATGAATTTATGCAAAATAACCACTTGTACGAAATTGCACTACTCGATATCGATGATGACGTTATTCTGAAGCATTTCCTTAACGGGAAGTTACCTGAACATGTACGAAGCCAACTGAAATCGCTGTTATCGAAAACAGATACGCCACTTGAAGTACTAACATCGAGATTGTTGGAATATAGACACTACCAACCTTTTGCCGGTATTTACTCTACCTATATGATACCTTATATAAAGGAAAATGAAGAAATGCTCGAAATGCTTTACCGAGCCATTAAGAGTGTTTATGCTTCGGTATTTTTCAAAAGCAGCAAGGCCTACATGGAGGCGACAAAAAATGTAATTGATGAGGAGAAAATGGCCATTATTTTACAGGAGGTTACCGGTTCCCAATATGGCGATAGGTTTTACCCTACAATTTCCGGAGTAGCACGATCAGTAAATTTTTACCCTATAGAGCCCGAAAAGGCCGAAGATGGAATAGCTTCTATTGGGTTGGGGCTAGGGAAAGTAATTGTAGAAGGGGGAAAAACATTACGATTTTCGCCAAAATATCCCAAAAAAGTATTGCAGCTTTCTACGCCACAAATGGCGCTAACCGAAACTCAGAAAAAGTTCTTTGCATTAAGCATGAAACCAGAAGATTATATTGACTCTACCGATGACGGAATCAATATGTTGGAGTTTGATATTAGTGAGGCTGATAAAGATAATGCCATAAAGAAAATTTGTTCGATATATGATTTTCAGGACAACGTAATCCGCGACGGCTCATATGGTCAAGGCAAAAAGCTTATTACCTTTTCGGGTATCTTAAAATACAATTCATTTCCGCTTTCCGATATTTTGAATACATTATTAAATGTTGGTCAGCGCGAAATGAACCATCCGGTTGAAATTGAATTTGCTGTAAATCTCGATACACCCAACAATAGCCCCGAAATTTTTAGTTTCCTCCAAATAAGGCCAATTGTTGAGGAGACCGATTCATTAAATATCGACTTGGGCGAAATAAATTACGAATCGTGCTTATTAGTATCAAATAAAGCTTTGGGTAACGGCGTTATGGAAGATCTGTTCGATTTTGTATATGTGAAACCCGATGCATTTAGCCCCGAAAAAACCAAAGAAATTGCTGAGCAGATTGATAAGATTAACCGCGATTTTAGAGCCGAACAGAAGAATTACATTCTTGTTGGCCCGGGACGTTGGGGCTCCAGAGACCCATGGTTAGGCATACCTATTAAATGGAGTCAAATTTCAGAAGCACGGTTAATTGTTGAATCGGGTTTGCCCAATTATCGCATCGACCCCAGTCAGGGAACACATTTTTTCCAGAACCTAACTTCGTTTCGTATTGGCTATTTTACGGTGAACCCCTATATAGACGACGGAAAGTTCGATGTAGCATTTCTCGATGAGCAAAAAGCGGTTTTCGAAACCGATTACATACGGCATGTACGATTTAATAGCCCGGCAATAGTAAAAATTGAAGGCAAAAAGAATCTGGGAATTGTGCTGAAACCATGAGTTTTAGAGGCTTTTGAATAGGGTGAAATAAATGTGTTGCATAACAAATGCGGAAAAGTGAATTTTCTGTTAACTTTATATTGGAAATAATAAATGTTTCCTATTACTTTGTATTCGACAACAAATAGTTGTCAATCATTGATTAATGTTCTTCTAAAAAAGAAAACGATATGGATTTACAAAAGATTATGGCTGAATTGGAAGCCAAAAACCCCGGACAACCTGAGTTCCTTCAGGCTGCTGAAGAGGTGCTCGAAAGTATTAAGGATTTCGTAGACGAAAACCCTAAATACAGCGAAGAAAAAGTAGTAGAGCGTATACTTGAGCCTGAACGCGTTATTATGTTCCGTGTTCCCTGGACGGATGATAGCGGCGATGTGCATGTTAACCGTGGATACCGCGTAGAATTTAACAGCGCTATCGGGCCTTACAAAGGTGGTCTGCGTTTCCACCCTAGTGTAACTCTAGGTGGACTTAAGTTTTTAGGTTTTGAGCAAATTTTCAAAAACTCACTTACTACATTGCCTATGGGTGGTGGTAAAGGAGGTTCTGATTTCGATCCAAAAGGAAAATCAGATCGTGAAATTATGCGATTCTGCCAATCATTTATGAGCGAGCTTTTCCGTCATATCGGACCAAATACCGACGTTCCTGCTGGTGATATAGGTGTTGGTGGACGCGAAATTGGTTTCTTGTTCGGAATGTACAAAAAATTACGTAACGAGTACACAGGTGTTCTTACCGGAAAAGGTCGCAACTGGGGTGGATCATTGATTCGTCCTGAAGCTACAGGATTCGGTTCTGTATACTTTGCAGAAGAAATGCTGAAAGAAAAAGGCGAAACCTTAAAAGGTAAAACCATCTCTATTTCAGGTTTCGGAAACGTATCATGGGGTGTAGCTATGAAAGCTTCGGAATTAGGTGGCAAAGTACTTACCATTTCAGGTCCTGACGGATATGTTTACGATCCCGATGGAATTGGAAGCCAGGAGAAATTAGATTACATGCTTGAGTTGCGCGCGTCAAACAACGACGTTGTTGCTCCTTACGCAGAGCGTTTCCCTAACGCCAAATTCTTCCCCGGTAAAAAACCATGGGAAGTGAAAGTTGATATGGCATACCCAAGTGCAATTCAAAACGAATTGAATGGCGAAGATGCAAAACTACTAATCGAAAACGGTTGTCAGTACGTAGTTGAAACTTCAAACATGGGTTGTACTGCCGATGCTATTGAAGCATTCCACAAAGCAAAAATTGCTTTTGGACCAGGTAAAGCCGCTAATGCTGGTGGTGTAGCTGTTTCAGGTCTTGAAATGAGCCAGAACTCAATGCGTTACAACTGGACAAGAGAAGAAGTTGATGCTAAGCTTCACCAAATTATGAAAGATATTCACGACGCTTGTAAGATGCATGGTGAAGAAGGTGATTATATTAACTATGTAAAAGGTGCAAACATTGCCGGATTTATCAAAGTTGCTGATGCAATGATCGATCAAGGTGTTGTTTAATACCACAAAATATTCAAAACAAAAGCCGCAGCTAATAGCTGTGGCTTTTTTTATTATTAATCCCCCTGCCTTGTTTTACTAATTAATTATTTGTCTGAAATTAATATCTTGCCCCTGTAATCTGTCGTATTTTGAGCCGATAACGTAAAGAAATATATTCCGGGAAGTAAACTTCCCTTTTTTAATTCTGCTTTTCCTGTGCGAATGTTATCTCTTGAAAGTACTGGTTTTCCGGTTTGATCATAAACACTCAGTGTATATGTGCGTTTGCCTAGATTAGGAAAAGTAATGATTGTATTTGTGGATGAGGGTGTTGGATAACATAGAACCTTGTTTTGTAACGGATCACAGATGTTATTTAGCTCGTCATAAATAACCGTATCGAGAATATGCGGTTCAATTATTACATGTACAGAATCCTCTGTGAATCCATGAAATTGATGATCAACCGCATAGGGACACATACAAAAACAGACATCGCCTGAGTGGTCGATGATTAGTTCAAAAGGATTACTGATTTGTTCGTAAGTTATAAAGCTGGTTCCGCAGCAGTTGGCCGGCAGAGTTCCTGTGAGATGCAATGTGCCGTTGATTAATGTTAGTTCTACTTCGTAGGTCGGTTTGTTTCCAATGCATTCGCCTTCAAAGTGAACGGTGTCCTGTTGTGCTTCGACAAAAAAGTACGAGAATAATAATAACAGTAAAAATAGGTTTTTCATGTCTGTAATTTTTAATTAGTGAGTAGAATAAAGCGTTGAATATTTTGCTATATGTCTTAATATCAATAATTAAATGACGTTTTGCATACTATTCCAAAGATGTGTAAAAACCTTTACCCAAAGGTACAAACCTTTGGGTAAAAATGCAAAACTTTCTAGTTGTTATTGAAAAGTTGAACGCTAAAGGAAACATCAATTTATCGAAAGGGCTTTGTAATGGAACAATTGCACGGCTTATTTAGATACTGTCTGTAAAGTCGGAGTGTCCGGTGAATAAAATCCATTTTCAAGACTTTATTCGCGAGCCTCTATATTCAAAGGTGCTCATGAGCTCCCTATGGTCGGTTCGAAACTCAAAACCGTTGAGTTTACTAGTGTAAATGATGTGGGTTTGAGTAAGAGTAACGTGGAAAATGGAGTTTGTTGACGGACATTTATTCTTGAATGAAAATATTAATGGCGCAAAGCAAAAAGAGAAAATAGAGGGGCTGATTTGTTAGAGTGCGTTATCCTGATTGTGTTTTACGGTATTTAACACCTCTTTGTCTTGCTGCATTATGTGGTTGTGAAACCAACCGTTGAGGTAAAGGAGTAACTTTTCACACCCTTTCACGCTGTTTTTCTCTGCAATATCGTTTCTAATTTCACTAATTGTATTCACAAATGTTTGATGGCGAGCTTTATGTTCCGCTAAACCATCAAAACTACGATAGCAAATTTCTTCGTTGAGTAGGTGATGTTCAGCATAATGGATTAGTGCATAAAGAAATTCGACTATCTTCTGATTGCAGTATTCTTTATTTACAATATCGACCAACTGGTTGTGCAATTTGATGAACTGCAGACGGCCATCATCTATTTTATCTATTCCTGTTTTGAACTCGGGCTGCCACTGAATGTAGTCAATTTCTTTCATAGGAGTGCTTGTTTAGTGAATGGTAAACCGTGTAAATGTAATTAGATACTGTCCATAAAGTCGAGGTGTTCAGTGAATAAAATGGAGTTTATTGACGAACACTAATTATGCGCTGTGTCGACCTTCTTTCCTCTTGAGTACAAATTACACTTAAAGTCATTGAAATAAAATGACTTTTCTCATACTTATTCTGTATAACAGGTTGATGCTTTAAAAGCAGGCATTCCAAGAGCTATTTGTTCGCAACAGAATCCGTAGCTTATTTTAGCTTCTGGTTTTGCGCTTGTAGATTTTGAGTAGTAAATCTGATGATAGCGTATCGTTTTTGTGTATGAATCACTATTTTTGCAGATAAATTTAGAAATCAATGAGTACATTTTTATTTGATAAAATTGTGTTTGGCCCGGTACAAAGCCGCAGGCTTGGCGTTTCGCTTGGTATTAATTTGCTGCCTCCCGATGGGAAAGTGTGTACTTTCGACTGCATTTATTGCGAATGTGGTTGGACTGATAAAGGAGAGAAGGTGGGAATTTTGCCCAAACAAGAAGATGTAATTAGTAAATTAGAGTCGGTGCTCACCGATCGAATGCAAAATAATTTGCCCATCGATGCCATTACATTTGCCGGAAACGGCGAACCTACAATGCACCCGAAATTTGCCGAAATTATAGACCAAACCATAAAACTCAAACAGCGCTTTTACCCAAATGCCCGTATTTCGGTATTGAGTAATGCTACCATGATTACAAAACCGAAAGTTTTTAATGCGCTACTGAAGGTCGATGATAATATTTTGAAACTTGATAGCGCTGTAGAAGAGACCATTCGGAAAATAAATTGTCCATTGGGCGATTTTCATTTGCCTGAACTAATGGAAGGGTTAGAGCGTTTTGAAGGTAATCTGGTTATTCAAACCATGTTTATTCGCGGCGAATACGATGGCCAAAAAATAGACAATACAACGGAAGAGGAACTATTGCGGTGGCTCGATGCATTGTCGGTTATTCGCCCCAAACAAGTGATGGTTTATTCAATAGCGCGCGATACGGCCGCCGAAAATATTGAAAAAGTACCTCTAAAAGAGCTCGAAACCATTGCCAAACGTGTGAAAGCACTGGGTATTGATGTTCGGGTTTCCGGTTGATTGCTCTTATATAGAAAGCTGTTTAGTGTGTACAATCGGGTTGCTTTTAAATAAATACATATTAAAAATAAAACAATTATGAATGTATTAATGGAATTTGCCATCTTTCCTACTGATAAAGGCATCAGCGTAAGCGAATATGTTAGTAAGGTTGTACAAATGGTACGTGAATCGGGTTACGAATACCGGCTCACTGCCATGGGAACCATTGTCGAAACTCCCGATATGAAAGCGGCAACCGATATTTTATACGAAGCTCAGCAAATTTTGGAGCCGCATGCATCGCGCATTTATTGTACGGCTACGTTCGATATTAAAAAAAGTGAAGGAGGCCGGTTAGCAAAAAAAATTAATTCTATTGAATCAAAAATTGGCAAGGTGAGCCAATGATTCGGACTGCCCTGCATATTGCTTTTTTTTTAGCGGTTGTAACTACTGTAACTGCTCAGTGCCCGATTGATAAAAAAGTGTTTCGTGCAGGCGAAACGGCCACATACAAAGCGTATTATAATTGGGGTTTTGTGTGGCTCGAAGCCGCCAATGTAAATTTCAATGTGGAACTGTCTGCCGATAAGCGGTTTTATAATTTAACATCTATCGGGCAAAGCCTTCCCAAATACGATTGGTTTTACAAAGTACGCGACACATTCCGTTCACGTGTCGATACCGCACACTTATTACCTTACTTTTACCTTCGAAAAACAAGCGAAGGCGGATACAAAGTAGATAACAGCTATCGGTTTAGTTATTCAAACAACAAACTATATACCCGTGTAAGTAGCTCCGATAGCGAGTTGCAGCGCGACACATTCGATTTAAAACCATGCACTTTCGATGTGCTTTCGGCGGTTTACTATACACGAAGTATCGATTTCAGTAATCGACAAATTGACGAAAAAATCCCTCTCTCTTTTATTATCGACAATGAGTTTCACGATTTGTATTTACGATACCTTGGTAAAGAGCATATAACAACTCGGGCAGGAGAGGAGTTTCGCTGTATTAAATTTTCTATTCTTTTAGTAGAGGGAACCGTGTTTGAAGGTGGCGAAGATATGACCGTTTGGGTGACCGATGATGCAAACCACATTCCCGTGTTGGTGGAAGCCAAAATTTTGGTCGGTTCGGTTAAGGCCTATCTGATCAACATCAAAAACAATAAATATCCGGTGAAAGCCATTGTGGGCAATACTTCTCGCTAACGTTTTGCGTGTTGTACTCATTTACTGTTTCACTGTATTATGATTGCCCACCTGTTACAAAATCGGACAATTTTCATCCCTGTTTCTTTTCTACGCATTCTATAAGTAAATTTATTTTTTATTGATATGACGAAAATAGGCTGTATGTCTGGTGTCACTTCACAGTTTACATGATATCAGAGTTCATTAATGTAGCGTTTAATTCAAATAATAAATATTTATCGATATGATTTACAAACGATTGCTCACATTATTTTTGTTAGGGGCGATGATGGTTTCATTTCCTCAATTCTCTATGGCAAAAAAGAAGGACAAGGATGAAGCGCCGAAAGACACTATTCCTTCGTTGCTCAATGCGCTCAAATGGCGTAATATAGGACCTGCATGGGCTAGTGGCCGCATTGCCGACTTTGCTGTGAATCCCACCAATTTTTCGGAATACTACGTGGCAGTAGCCTCCGGCAATGTTTGGAAAACGACAAACCATGGAGTAACCTTCGAGCCGGTGTTCGACAGTTATGGTGCTTATTCTATTGGCTGCGTAGAACTTGACCCGAATAACAGCAATGTTGTGTGGGTGGGAACAGGTGAGAATAATCACCAACGCGCGTTGGGCTACGGCGACGGCGTGTATAAATCGGTTGACGGCGGAGCATCGTTTACCAATATGGGATTAAAAGAGAGTCGCCAGATTGGCGGAATTGTAATCGATCCGCGAAACTCCGATGTTGTTTATGTTGCTGCAGAAGGCTCGGCATGGGGATCGGGCGGTGAGCGCGGTTTATATAAAACTACCGATGGCGGCAAAATCTGGAATAAAGTACTCGAAATATCCGAACATACAGGTGTTAACAATGTGATTATGGATCCTGAAAATCCCGATGTGCTTTACGCAACTTCGGAACAACGCAGAAGGCACGTATACACAAAAATTGGTGGCGGCCCCGAATCGGCAGTGTATAAATCGACCGATGGAGGCGAAAATTGGCGAAAAATTATGAAAGGCCTGCCAAGTGTCGATATTGGCGGTATGGGCATTGCCATTTCGCCTGTCGACAATAACGTGCTTTACCTGATTGTGGAGGCGGCACTCGACAAAAGCGGATTTTACCGTTCGCTAAATAAAGGAGAGAGCTGGCAACGCATGAGCGACCATAATGCCAGTGGGCAGTATTACAACGAAATATATTGCGACCCGATGGATATCGATAAAGTGTATTCAGTTGAAACTTTTTCGCACTATACTGAAGATGGCGGCAAAACATGGAAGCGCATTTCTACTAAAAACCGACATGTAGACGATCATGCTCTTTGGATTAATCCTAATGACAGCGAGCATTTTATAATTGGTGGCGATGGTGGAATTTACGAAACTTATGACGCCGGAGCACATTTTCAGTTTAAAGAGAACCTGCCTATAACACAATTCTACCGTGTTGCTGTTGATAACGATTTTCCGTTTTACAATATTTATGGCGGTACGCAAGATAATAATTCAATGGGCGGACCATCGCAAAATACCACCAGCAAGGGAGTTACTAACGATGAATGGTTTGTAACCATGGGTGGTGATGGCTTTTTTGCAGCCATTGACCCAACCGATCCGAATATTGTTTACACAGAATATCAGTATGGAAATATGTACCGCTACGATAAAAAATCGGGCGAAACAGTGAAAATTAAACCTTTAGAAAGTAAAGACGAAAAAGCCTACAAGTGGAACTGGAATACACCACTTATTTTGAGTAAACACGATCATAAAACGTTGTATTGCGCGGCTAATAAAGTGTTTAAATCTACCGACCGTGGAAATAGCTGGACGGTTATTAGCGACGACCTTACTGCACAGATCGACCGTGATACATGGCCGGTGATGGGTAAATTCTGGAGTGCCGAGGCAGTAGCCAAAGATGTATCCAGCTCGCAGTTCGGAACGCTTGTAGCTATGGATGAATCGAAGTTGCAGCAAGGGTTGCTCTACGTTGGATCTGATGACGGCGTAATTCAGGTTTCGGAAAACGATGGCGCGCAATGGACTAAAATTGGTAGTTTTCCCGATGTGCCCGAACACACTTACGTGAGCGATATTCATGCAGACAGGTTCGATGCTAATGTGGTGTACGCTACATTTAATAACCTCAAACGCGATGATTTTAAACCGTATATTCTGAAAAGCACCAACAAAGGAGAAAGCTGGACGCTCATTACAGAAGGTTTGCCAAAGAACGGTTCGGTTCATACCATCACACAAGATCATGTAAATAAAGATTTACTTTTTGCCGGCACAGAGTTTTCGGCCTATTTTAGTTTGAATGGTGGCGAAAAATGGCATAAGCTCAGCAAAGGCTTACCAACTATTGCTGTAATGGATATTGCGATTCAAGAGCGGGAGAACGACCTCGTAATTGCTACATTTGGTCGCGGTTTTTATGTTATTGACGATTATTCGCCCTTGCGTAATTTAACGGAAGAACTAATTAATTCGTCTTCGCGTTTATTTAAAGTACACGATGCGTTGCAATATGTGCAAACACGCAGTCGGTCAAATCAGGGCGATACCTACTATTTTGCAAAAAATCCGGATTATGGTGCCGCCTTTACCTACTATTTAGAAGAAGTTCCCAAATCGGAACAAGCTGAGCGCCGCAAAAAGGAGGAAAAGCTATTTAAAGATGGAGAAAAAATCCCCCAGCCAAGCTGGCGCGAGCTGGAAATTGAGGAACTCGAAGAACAAACGCACCTTTTATTTACGGTGAAAAACAGTGCCGGCAAAGTTGTTCGAAAAATCAGTACGAAGCCTGCGAAAGGTGTAAATCGGGTATTTTGGGATTTAAAACACACAGCCAAATATCCTATTACAACTAAAAAAGAGTTCGATCCGCTTAAAACCGGTGGATCAGGCATTATGGCTGAGCCCGGAACGTATACCGTATCGCTTGACATGTGGCATCAGGGTGAATTAAACGCTATTGGCGAACCCCAATCGTTTAAAGTTATTCCATTGAAAAATACCACGTTACCGGCTGATGACCGTTCAGAAATGTTTGCATTTCAACAGAAGGTTATGGACATGTATGGAGCAGTTCAGGGAGCCAATAATTTGAATAGTGACTTAATAAAACGTGTTGCAACCATGCAGCAAGCTATTTATGCCACCGACGGAGCTACACAAGAGTTAGCCAATGAGGCACGGCAATTGGCTGAAAAACTGGAAGATATACGTTTCCGCATGCATGGCGTTGATGCAAAAGCCAGCTGGGAGGAAATTCCACCTGCTAAGATACCTTTAATGAGACGTATGAGCAATTTAATGTGGATTCATTACAGCTCTACCTCAGCAATTACGGGAACAGCACGCGAGCAGTTTGCCATTTTGAAAGATGAAGTACCTGCGTTAATTGCAGAAATAGAGCAAATAACGCAAAATGATATTCCTGCATTGCAGAAAAAACTCGATCGGCTCGATTCGCCGTGGACACCGGGGCGTATTCCTCAGTGGAAAGACTAAGTACTTTTTTTTATGTTTTTTAGGGCTGCCTCTTGCAGGCGGCTCTTTTTTTTTGGACAATCGTAGTTCAAACACCTCAACTTTTTCAGTGTCTCTACAAATACAATCTGTAGAGAACCGTATTTTTAATTCTCCTTGCGCCTACGGGTTTTGGAAATCTCTAAGTCCCCGGAAAATCCTTGTTTGGCGAAGCTCTCAACAAATTCAAATCTCAGGGTATTCCTAAATTCTTTAGAATTTTAGAGCATAAAAAAAAGCCTCTGTTTCCAGAGGCTTTTGTGTATATGAAAATTTCCTTTTGGGTTGTTGGTTAAGCTATTTTATGATGAGAATAATCTGAACCTACAACTTTTCTTGCTATTACAATTAGCGTAAAGTAGCTTGTGCCGCTGCTAAACGAGCAATTGGCACGCGGAATGGAGAACAAGAAACATAATCTAAACCTGTTCTGTGGCAGAATTCAACTGAAGATGGCTCACCACCGTGCTCTCCACAAATACCTAATTTAAGCTTAGGATTTGCTGAACGTCCTTTTTCGCAACCCATTTCTACTAATTGTCCAACACCTGTTTGGTCAAGAGCCTGGAATGGATCTTGTTTCAACAGCCCTTTTTCAATGTAGATAGGTAAGAATTTTCCGGCATCGTCACGTGAGTAACCGAATGTCATCTGGGTTAAGTCATTTGTTCCGAATGAGAAGAATTCCGCGAATTCTGCAATTTCGTTTGCAGTAAGAGCAGCGCGTGGAATTTCGATCATTGTACCTACCAGGTAGTCAACTTTCACACCTTTTTCTTTTATAACCTGCTCGGCAACGCGACGGATAATTTCTTCCTGCATTCTGTATTCTTGTACAGTACCGATTAGTGGAACCATAATTTCAGGTTTTGGATCCATACCTTCTTTCTTCAGATCGCAAGCAGCTTCGATAATTGCGCGAGCCTGCATTTCTGTAATTTCAGGATACGTATTTCCTAAACGGCAACCACGGTGCCCAAGCATTGGGTTAAATTCGTGAAGTGACTCCACTTTGTCTTTTACAATGTTTACATCAACGCCTAATTTTTCGGCCATCTCTTTTTGAGAAGCGTCATCGTTAGGAGTAAACTCGTGCAATGGTGGATCGAGCAAGCGAATAGTAACGCCATATCCGTCCATCGCTTTTAAAATCCCGTTGAAATCTTCGCGTTGAATAGGTAATAATTTATTTAATGCTTCGCGACGTCCAGCTTCATTTTCAGCCAAAATCATCTCGCGCATTTTCCAGATACGGTCACCTTCGAAGAACATGTGCTCGGTACGACAAAGACCAATACCTTTCGCTCCAAATTCGCGGGCGGCTTGGGCATCAGCTGGAGTATCTGCATTTGTACGAACGTACATGCGAGTATGCTTCTCAGCTAAATCCATAATTTTTCCGAAATCACCATCCAAAGTAGGTGTAATTGTTTCAACTTTACCATCGTACAATTCTCCGGTAGTTCCATTTAATGAAATGAAATCGCCTTCTTTATATACTTTGCCACCAACTTTCAATTCAGTATGTGTAACTGAAATTCCGGCAGCAGAAGACACACAACATTTACCCATACCACGGGCAACTACAGCAGCGTGAGATGTCATACCTCCACGTTCAGTAAGAATACCTTCGGCAGCGTACATACCCGCTAAATCTTCAGGAGAAGTTTCGCGACGTACCAGAATCACTTTTTCGCCTTTAGCAGCTAGCTCTTCAGCTCTTACAGCAGAGAATACACAAACTCCAGTTGCTGCTCCAGGTGAAGCAGGTAAACCTTTACTTAACACTGTTGCTTTTGCAATAGCTTCCTGATCGAATACAGGGTGTAATAACTCATCTAATCTACTAGGATCCTGACGTAAAAGTGCTGTTTTTTCATCGATCATACCTTCTTTAAGCATATCGTTAGCCATTTTTACCATGGCTGCACCTGTACGTTTTCCGTTACGGGTCTGCAACATCCAAAGTTTACCATCCTGAATGGTGAACTCCATATCCTGCATATCCTTATAATGATCTTCCAGTTTTTGCTGAATTGTATCAAGTTCTTTATAAATCGATGGCATAGCTTCTTCCAGTGAAGGAAAATCAGTTTTACGAACTTCTTCTGAAGTACCGTTACGCTCTGCCCAACGACGAGAACCTTCAAATGTAATCTCTTGTGGAGTACGTACACCTGCAACAACATCTTCACCCTGTGCATTAATCAAATACTCTCCATTGAAAATATCTTCACCGGTACCAGCATCACGAGAGAAAGCAACACCAGTAGCTGAAGTTTCACCCATGTTACCATAAACCATTGCCTGTACATTTACTGCAGTACCCCACTCTTCTGGAATTTGCTCTTTCTGACGATAAAGTTTTGCACGTGGTGTATTCCATGAATCAAATACGGCTGTTACAGCTCCCCAAAGTTGCTCGTAAGGGTCTGTTGGGAAATCTTTTCCAGCATTTTCTTTCACTACTTTTTTGTATCCTTCAACAACCTCTTTAAGGTCTTCTATTGTAAGTTGAGCATCATTTTTATAACCTTTAGCCTCTTTTATATCATCAAGGATTATTTCGAAGGGATTATGTTTACCTTCTTCAGCTTCAACACCCATTACCACATCACCATACATGTGAATAAAACGACGATATGAATCATATGCAAATTTTTCACTTCCTGATTTTTCAGCCAATAGCTTAACAGCATCATCATTCATTCCAAGATTCAAAACTGTATCCATCATACCTGGCATAGAAACGCGTGCACCTGAACGAACAGAAAGCATCAACGGGAAAGCCTCTCCTGTTGAACCAAATTTTGCGTTCATCGCTTTTTCAGTAGCAGCAATACCAGCCTCAACTTCAGCTTTAATCATTTTAACTACTGCATCTTTTCCTTTGTTGGTATATTCATTACAAACTTCAGTAGTAATAGTGAAACCTGCAGGTACAGGAACTCCAATAAGGTTCATTTCTGCAAGGTTTGCCCCCTTACCACCTAACAAATTTTTCATGTCGGCTTTACCTTCTGCTTTTCCGTCGCCGAAGGTGTAAACGTGTTTTGTCATAATTATTGATTTTTATGATTGTATAATAATTTTTGAACTCAAAAATTTTCGGATTACAAATTTAGTAATTTTTCTTGGATTGGCAGCAGATTTTTTACATCGTTCAATTTGTTGAAATACAATGGAGTGAGATATAGAAATCGTTTGCGATGAGCGTTTTTTTTTATTTTTTTTAGATTTTTTCCTTCTTTCAGCTTTTCATTTGCGGTTTTGTGGAATACCATACCATAATAAAATACTCAGCTCCGACAAACTGCAAAAAGTACATTTTCTTGTGCGATGAAACGTTCACTCTTTGGCATTGAGAGCCTGTAAAATATTGCGTGCTTTGTGTTGGGTTTCCAGAAATTCCTCTTCGGGATTCGACATAAGGGTGATGCCTCCTCCTACGTTAAACGTAAGTTGGTTGTTTTCTATAAAAACAGTACGTATAAGAATATTCAAATCAATTTTTTTGTGTCCGGTAATGTAACCAAAACTGCCGGTGTACGGCCCACGACCTTTTTGTTCCAGTTCTTCAATTATTTGGCAGGCTCTTATTTTGGGACATCCCGTAATGGAACCTCCGGGGAACAATGCCGTTACTATTTTGCTGAAATCGGTAGTTGTAAGTTTGCCTTCAATATCTGCCACCAGATGGTGAACGTTGCTTAGTGTTTTTAAGAGTGGGTAGCCTTTTACGGTTACTGTACCCGGATGGCAGATGCGCGACAGATCATTTCTGAGCAGATCGGTAATCATAGCCAGCTCGCGCAGGTTTTTCTCATCATTTAGTAAATCGGTACCGGCATTGTCGTTTTCCGGTGAGGTTGGAGCGGTTCCCTTTATGGGTGAAGTAAGAATGGTTAGACCGTTTGTTTGAAAAAAACGTTCGGGCGATGTGGAAATCAAATACCGTACACCGCATTTCTGAAATACGCCGAACTCAATACGGTTCGATTCCAACAGAGCGAGGGCAGCTGCTGTTGCACTGCCACTAATGGTTGCCGATACTTTTCGGGTGAGGTTTACCTGATATACATCGCCGGCTTTTATATAATTGTGAATGGTTTTGACGCCTTTGATAAACTCTTCTTTTGTTGGGTGCGATTTTTCGATAGAAACAGAAAATTGCTGACTTTCAGGCGAATAGAATTGTTCAATCTGGTCGATTAATACTGTTTTTGATTCATTGCAACTCGTTAGTTCTAAGGCGTTTTTCAGTTCCCACGAGGGAGTAAAAATAAATACAAACTGATAAATAGTGAATTGGAATAATGCGAACTGATTGTCTTGCAAATCTTTATAAATCCCGGGTTCTTCAATAGTATGTTTGGCATCATAGCTTATATGGCCAAAAAGAAATGGATGTGCAATGTGCTCATTGGTAGTAATAATGGTATCAATATCTGCAAGTGTGTGTCCTTTATCTGACGAAATGGTTGAAATGGGATTAATTCCCAGTACGATATTATGCGATTTATTGTGTTCGGGACTTGTAAACAGCAGTGTTCCTTCCCATTTTTCAATCATTGAAATGGCATTGGACAAGCTCCAGTTGCGATGAATGTCGACGTTTTGAATTTTAAATTTCCACATAGTACTGAAAAAAATTATCGATAATTTGATGCCCCTTTGTGGTTAAAAAACTCTCCGGATGAAATTGCACCCCAACATGTGGGCGTTTTTTGTGTCGTAAGGCCATAACTGCGCCATTTTCCTGTGCGGTGGCCAGTACTTCTATTGAATGATTGGCCGGAATGGTTTTGCTTGCAATCTCCAGTGAATTGTAGCGTGCTCCGATGGTGGGAGTGGGCAATCCGGTAAAAATATCGGTAGTATTATGATTAATCTCTATAGCAGCACCGTGTGCTGGTAATGTCGATTTTGTAACAGATAGTCCTGCCTCGAAGCCCAGATATTGCATGCCCAAACATACGCCCAGAGTAGGAATATTTTTTGGTTTGATGGTGTTTTGGAAATAATTATTGAGGAGACCTGTTTCTGCAGGAGTCATTGGTCCCGGGCCAATAATTAGTGCAGCCGGAGTAATGGAAAATAGTTGTGTGGAGGTATTGCGAATGGTTCTGTAACGGTATTCTGGCCTCACTTGCTGCAACAGATGCAATAGGTTATGGGTAAATGAATCGTAGTTGTCGAGTAGCAGAATGGTTCTTGTCATGGATTGCATTTGGGGTTTTAGAGGTGGCAAATTTATGGAATTTTTGCCGATTTTTACCTGTCGCTGATTGCTATTGTTTTGTTTTTGTTTTTTTCGCCAATGTGAGTATTCTATTGCAAAGGAATTTGCGTTTCTGCATGGTGGAAAACACAAAAAAAACCGCAATTGTTTGAAATTGCGGTTTTTGAAGCAAGTTCTTGCTTTACTTGCTGTCAGCAAGAAATGTTTTATACAATTCGTTTCTCGATATAGTTTGAATTCATCACGCCAAGTGCGCCCATGTAGGTCATTCGGAGTCTGATAAGGTCGCCTACCTTATATCGTGGTTTGTCTGAACCCAAGTCAATCACAATCATGTCTGACGATGCTCCGGCAATTTCCACATCGGCATCGAATGGCTCAATGTGGCGTGGATCGATGTCGAGTAAACCAATGTCGAGCAGTCCGCGGTAAGCGGTTTTTCCGTAATCTTCTGGATTCACTTCTGTTGTTTGTCCGTCTACATTTTCGCCCATATCGCCTTCGGGCACAATGGGTTTCTCGGTAAGTTCAATTAGCTCGGCATACAATGTCAGTGCATTTTGCTTCATTCCCTTAATGGGTTTGTCGTTTATGAGGTTATTACCCAAATAAAGTGTTTCGCCCAGTCGGTAGTGGTTTATTCCCGGTGGCAACATTCCTTGCAGCAGCATGGGTAGTGTAACCGAGGTTCCGCCAGAAACATATGGCACATTTGCATTGAAACGCGCCTCGATGAGCTGCTCGTACAAGCTAAGCTGAATTAGCTTGTCGGGGCTTGGCATTACTCCACTAAGGCAGTTTAGATTGGTGCCAATTCCCACAACTTCGATGTTGGGCATGGTAAATACTTTTTCGTAAAAGTCGATAAAGTCCTCGCGCATAACACCTTCGCGTAAGTCGCCCATTTCAATCATAATCATAATTTTATGAGTTTTGTTTTGGCGCTGGGCTTCCTCAGAAAGTAATTTTATGGTATACGACTCTGTGTTCAGGCTAATGTCGGCGTATTGCACAATAGTTTTTATACTCCGTTTTGCGGGAGGTTTAATGTAAATGGTTTCAATTTCTGAGTTTATGCTCTTTATTGTTTTAAGGTTGCTGATGCGGCTGTCGCACACTTGTTCTACACCCAAATTTATTACTTCGTTGAGGTAGGCTTTGTGTCCGCAAAGCAGTTTAGTAACAATTCCAAATTTTATGTTGTTCTTATCAAACAACCGTTTTAAAAACTGGTAATTGTGGTGTAATTTCGATCGGTTTAATTCTATAAAAGCCATATCTAATTATTTATTGATTTTTAATTTGTTTCTGCACAACTGCTTTTTGAGTTCCATTTTACCTGACCCTTTGTTGCATAGTTACTGTTGTTCTTGTGTCAGTTTATTGTCTGTTTTATTTGCGGGTACCGTGTTTTGTTGGTTTTATTTTTGCATCTGCTAAACGCAATAATAATCTAATTGCAAGCATGTTGTGATTACTTTTTATCGGTATTTGCTTTAAAATCGTCGGCTACTATAATGGGCGATGCATCCATGTTTTCTATACCCAACAGTTTGATAATTGTGTCCAGCGAATCATTGATAGTGGTTATCGTTTCGGCAGAAACGGTTTCCAATTTATCGCTTAAACGTGTATGGAGCATTTTGGGTGCCGACTTAAAAATTATGGCTCCTTCCGAGGTTAGTGTAATGTACGTATTTCGTTTGTCGTCGCGCTTAGGAAGCCTTGCAACCATACCATTTTTCTGGAGTCGGTTAATAATTCCTGTTACTGTGCTGGAGTTTAATTCCAGATACCCGGCAATGGCTTTGTGTGTAGCCTGATAATTATCTGATTCGTATAGAAATTGCAAGCATAAAAGCTGAGGTATGCTAATGCCGTGTTGTTTTTGTATCTGTTTCGATTCCAGGTTGATCGATCGAATTATCTTGCGTATCTTAATAAGAATTTGTGTCGCATCCATAGTGATAGTAGTAAGCTTATTTGTGTTTTTTTGCACTAAAATAGGTTCTGCACGACAAATGTATACTATTTTCCTGAAATAAATATAATTTTTTGTTTTGGATTGGGAGGGAGATGTTCATAAGACAGAAAAACGGATGTTTAGGTCATCTGTTTTATGGAAAACAATATTTTTGTCTACTTTTGGTGACAAAATATTTATTACTCTTTTTGTCTTTAATTTAAGTAAGCATCAAAATAAAATAGTAATTCAATGAGAAAAGTATTTGTGTTTTTAGGTGTACTAGCTTTTTTAAGTTCTTGTACAAGCGATACGACTTATGAAATATCGGTAAATACCGATGGTAAACTGGCCGATAAGGCCTATTTAATTAAAACAGTTGAGCGCCAGCAAGTGGTGTTCGATTCTGCGCAGTGGAAAGATGGCTTTGTATTTAAAGGTAATGTGGAGTTTCCTGAGCTTGTTCATTTTCAGCTTGATGGCGGAAAAGAAAAAGTTAGTTTTTTCCTCGAAAATGGAACCTATACTGTTCAGCTCGATACTCAACCGCTTGCCATTGCTACTATAAAAGGCTCTGAACCCAACTCTCTTTATCTTAGTTTTCTCGATAGTGCGAAACGTTTTACCGATAAAAATCAGGCTATGTATGCCGGATATCAGAAAGCGCAACAAGAGCAGGATACAGTGGCTTTAGATTCAATTAAAATCGTTGCAGAGCAGCTTTACGAGGCGGAGCAGACTATGGCAAAACAGTTTGCAAAAGCAAACCTCGACAATGTGGCCGGTATATTTGTGGTGCGTTCTAAATTAGTGTATACAATGAATTATGACGATTTAAATGCATTTTTATCGGAAGTTCCGCAGGATCGGAAGAACAATCCATATTACACGTATTTAAACGAGCATTTGCAAAAGCTGGCTGGAACACGTGTTGGAAAAACGGCGCCCGATTTTACAATGAAAGATACTGCCGGAAATGATATTTCGCTGAGCGATTTTCGTGGTCATTACACCATGATTGATTTCTGGGCTTCGTGGTGTGGCCCATGTCGTAGAGCAAATCCGTTTGTTGTTGAAATTTACAACGATTTTAAAGATAAGGGATTCAGAATTCTTGGTGTTTCATTCGATCAGTCGCGCGATGCGTGGATCAAAGCCATTCATGACGATGAGTTAACCTGGACACATGTTTCAGATCTGAAGGTGTGGGATAATGCTGCCGGTAAAATCTATGGTGTAAACAGCATTCCGCATACTGTTTTGATCGACCCTGATGGAAAAATTGTTGCCAACCGATTCGAACACGAAGAGTTGCGCGAAAAGTTAGAGGAAATTTATAAATAAACTTTATCGTGAGCGATAACCGCTCAATTTGGATAAAATACATTTTTACATATTAATAGGGCTGATCGGAATATCCGGTCAGCCTTTTTTGGTTTTACTCGTGTTCGTGTTCAAAATCGTCGTGCTCATGCTCGTGGTTATGTTCTTCCGCCTCTTTGCGAGTGCTGTGCAGAGTTTCTTTGGCATGTTCGGGTGGGTAGGAGAGTGTAAACTTTCAAATAAGTTTTTCCGATATTTTCCACTTTGTACCAATAGCCACCCGGAATTACTGCTGCCCA
>JAQICA010000081.1 GCA_027858775.1 Salinivirgaceae bacterium
CTATTACGTTAATCATATCTTAGGTTGCAGCTAACTAGTAAACACAATCACCCTATCTGCAAAATATTTAATATCAAATATATGCAAAATAACATAAGATAACAACCTTTTAAATGAAATAAACGTATAATTTGGTTGTAAGCAATATAACTAACCTGTCTTTACACATACTAACCTACGGCAACCTACAGAAGCCGAAGAGACAAACACCAACAGAGGCCTGTTTTCCGATTTTTACTGACTAACTATTTAATATGAAAAGTGTATTACTATTTTTCTTATTCGCTGCAAACCTTGCGTTTGCAGGGCAAGACACGCTTACTGTGATGTACTACAACATTTTAAACTATGATGTGGTAAAATTGCCCTATTACAAAACTATTATTGGATATACGAAAGCTGACATTATTGTATTGAATGAGGTTGCCAGCGATGAAGCTTCCATTGCAATACTTAATGCAATTAATGAGATCGGAATTTGCAACTATTCTAAAGTGGATTTTACCGATGGCGTGGATAAGGATAATATGCTGCTTTATAACGCTGATAAACTGGCACTCAAAATGCAAGATACAATTGCAACAGAGTTGAGGTTAATTAACAGATATTTATTATATCACATAAACACAAACGGCGACACTGCATTTATGGATTTTTATAGTGCGCACCTTAAAAGCAGCACAGGTTCGGGCAACGCAATGCAACGATACAGAGAGACCAAAGAGTTTAAAAACTATGTTGAGAACCAAACCGAAGCCAGAAATGTGTTTTTTGGTGGCGATATGAATTTTTACAACTACACTACTGAACCTGCCTGCCAACTGTTGCTCGATAGCGGCGCGGTGCGGTTTTACGACCCGATTGATAAAATGGGAAACTGGCACGATAACCCCGATTATGCGATAACGCATACGCAAAGTACACGAAAAAGGCAATTTGGCGGTGGAGCTTCGGGAGGCCTTGATGACAGGTTTGATTTCATATTTACGACATCTGACATTTTAAATGGTAATAATAGAGTACGTTATATTGATGGAACTTACATTGCGTTGGGTAACGACGGGTTGCGGCTAAATGATAGTCTAACGGCTTTACCTTTGTCAGAAACTGTACCTGACAGCATCACTTATGCTTTATACTATTCGAGCGATCATTTAGCTGTTATCATGAAAGTAATCGTTCAGATTAAAAATATGATTGGAATACCGGAAGCTAAAAAAGAATTGGGGAATTTGATTGATATTGAGGTCTATAACACCAGCGGAACATTGCTTTTTAAAGGTTTACGGATTAATGCGCCTGCATTTGTAAATGAATTCATACTAATACGGTATAATTATCAAAATGGCGTGATTACAGAAAAAAGTATTGGATTAAAAAATCCCATTTAAAATTTCGAATGAGATGAATGATCTTTTTTGATTGTAACCAAGCAGCATTGGCTCGGACGAGAATCTTCATTGAATTATGAAAATTACAAATTTTCAATTCTATGGGACTGCGCCTGAGGTTTCGGTATTTACAAACCAAATACAACAAAAATTATGGAGTGCCGGTAAGTTTATAAGTGGTGTTGGGCTGGCCTGCTGCAAGCCGAATTTGCAATTCGGCTTAACGTTCCGGATCTATTTTGAGGTTTCGTTTCCTATGTGGTGCCCGCCCGAAAAGTCCAATTTATTCGCTATCATAATAATTTTAAAGATATTCATGAACTAAAAGGTCCCGCGTTACGCCCTTGCTCCGCTGAAGCTATACGAAGTCGCAGCCTTAAACTTTTCAAACCGAGCCATGTCAAAACGTATAACATTCTTCCCTGAATGATTATAATAAGACTAAATATTACGTAGCGTAAATTTAATATATCATGGAGAGCTACTTTTGACCACTAAAATCAAAATTATAAACATATGAATCAAGCACTCAGAAAAAAGGAGCTTTTGTACTGGCACAGTCAGCAGAGCTGTTTTTTACCGGAAATGAATTATTTTTCGTGTACAAGGAGCAATAGAAGTGCTGAAGACCTCAAAAGACAAAACCCTCAAAATAAAAAAATGAGGGTCTATAAGTAAATTGGCTATTCTAGTTTAGTTGCATTTACTTACCTGTAGTTCAAACTCTTATTCCCATTACTAAGATATCATCGATTTGCTCGAAACTGCCTCGCCAATTTTCAATGGTGTTTTAACCTTAATTAACCAAGCATTTTTTTTACAATTTCAAATCTTTTATCTTCGCCATCGGACAAACGACCGATGGTGATTATTATACCG
>JAQICA010000126.1 GCA_027858775.1 Salinivirgaceae bacterium
GACAAGATGGGGATGTTTGTCTAATACACAGTCGATTAGACCCAATTCAGGATCATTTTTCCAATTTGGCTGTTCAAAACGTATTTGAAATTCTTCAAAAATCTGCATTTTTGTTTTAAATATAACAAAAGTAAGTTACACAAAAAAGGTTATAATCAATTGATTTATTAATATTTGCACTTTATAGACAGACTCTATTTAAGCTATTCCTTTATTATTTTGCTAAAATAATTTTGTCCAGAAGTATAGATTCTAAAAATGTAAACACCTTTACTCACAGATTGTAAGTCAATTACATTTTCTCCTGAATTAATAGCTGAAACCACTTGTATAAGCTCTCCTTTCATTGAAAATAATTCAATCTTTTCGATTTCCAACGATTTTGTATTAACTATAGTAACAGTATTTACAACACGAGTTGGATATACTTTGATATTTTCACTAGTTGGGTATACTTTGATATCTTGTGTATTAGTAGTTACAGGAGGACTTGTAAAAAGTGACTCGTAAGCACCAATGTCAACAGTATCATTAATAATTCTGGCCATATATTCAAAGTCGAAATTAGAAACTTCTAATTCTGATGTCCCCATATTAATGGCCGGGCTTCCTTTTTGTATATGAAAATCAGCAATAGCAGGGTCAATTGAAGGATTTACAAACATAGGATTCACTCCTAATATATTGCTACTGTCAATAGATGTGGTAGTTGTTTTAGCAATATTTACCGAATTATCTCCCTCAACACCGTTAAATGTAATATTGTTTTTCCAGGTTATATTTGAATTACTTCCCCAAGCACCATCATCGTTCAATGCATAATTTTTGGTGGAATAAGCAGGATTTGCCCAAGCAATATTATTTACATAGGTAACATCCTTTGAATCGTATACAACCATTTCGCCACCAGTACTAAACGATGATTTTGAGTTCCAGTACGAAGTATTGTTCCTGAAAAGGGCATTCTGTGCAGACATAATGTATAATCCACGACCACCATTATCGAAAACCACGTTGTTTTCAACCAAAAATGAACCTTCGTATCCTGTGTTAACATCAATTATAATCCCATTTCCGTCAGAATATCTTAGTACGTCAATCCATTTTACAGAAGTGTAGTTATTGTATATTTTATTTCCACGTATTATGATACTTCCTGCCGGTTCAGCGGCAATAAGGTCTATTACAGAAATGCCACTGGTTGCCCACATTGTATACCAGCTATTGTTATAGATTTCATTATTTTCAAAAAGTAAATTATCAGCATTAGCAGCACCAACTCCGCCAGCTGAACAATCGTGAATAATGCAGTTTTTTATAGTAACATGTTGAATTGGGTCACCGTTTCTTACACCAATGCTTATACCATTGGTGTTTGTGTTTGTTGAACTTTCCCAATCAACGGTTGTATCAGCATCTTTTGCTGCCTTTACGTTATTATAGTTAGTTTCACCTTGCTCTAATGTAAGTGAATCATTTATTCCGGCAACTTCTATTCCGTCTACAGTAATATATGAAGCAGAAATTTGAAGTATATTCCAGACTCCTGAAAGTCCACATGAAATAATAGGGTTATGCCCTGGACATGCCTTATAAGTAATGTTATTTAAATAATCCCCTGATTTAGAAATTGTTAATGGCTCATATGTTCCATCCATTATAAAAATAGTATCACCTGGCAAGACCTTTATTGACGCATATGGAATACTCTTAAATGGAGCTGAGATACTTTTACCATCGTTATCGTCACTACCATTCAAATTACTAACAAAATACTCTGTAACTTGAAAGATTGGTGTTACCGAATTTGATATTGCACTTGCCACGCTATTTCCCATTGCATTTGTTGCAATTACGGTAAAAGTATAGGTTTCACCGTTTGTAAGTCCTGTAACTTTAATTGGGCTCGATGCGCCTTTTGTTGTAGCTCCGGAAGGGTCTGTTACAACAGTATAAGAACGTATTGGCAGCCCACCTGTGTCTGCAGGTGCTGTAAATTCTACCATGGCCAAACCATTTCCAGCTGTTGCGTTAACTAATGTTGGGCTATCGGGCACGGTGGCACCAATAACGTCAATTACTTCGGTGACCACAATATCATCGAAATATGCTGCAATAGCATTTTCAGTTTCACCACCCCCTAAATATAATTTAAATAAATTGCTTGGGTCAGTTTCTGTTGCGGTAAAGTTAAAAGGTCCATAAGTTGTAGGAGTTGTTGTAAGGCTAATATCGTCGGAAAGAAACCAATTGGTTTTAGGATCTACATTTTGTTGTAAATCAATTGCCACATTTCGGGAAGAATCGGCACTCGCTTTAAATTTAATTTGGTAAGCTACATCAGCTACCAATGGCATTGGATAAGATATTTGAACTGAATAGTTTGCGGTACCTGCATTATCAATTGATACCTTGTAGGCATTGCCGTTATATCCGTCTTTTGTAACTACCGAAACACTTGCCTCCGCAGCAAGTGGATTGCTTGGGTCCCAATAATAATCGAAATAATGGCCCCAGCCACTATCATCAATATCGAAAGTGCCATTTGTAATAATATTGGCACCAACAATAGACAATGTATCTGATTTAGTATTTGCTACCAATACTGCTAAAATATTGATAAGCACTAAAAAAATTAAAATTTTTTTCATGGTTTTAGTCTATTTGTTAATAATAAAATTAAATAATCATTAATTAATAGCAATCTATTTTATAATTGTTCCTTTTTATTTATTGATTTTAGAAGCCTACAAGAATACCAGTTTTAATTATTCGAATTTAAAAATATGCATCCTTTTGCTTTGATAAGCTGCCCGTTAAACTCATAATCGATATCCCCAAAATTCACTACAACTTTTTTGCCCGAAGAAAATTCGGTTGCCTGAACCTTATGGTCTTCTGTTACAAAGCGATGTGACAATAATTCGTCATATCCGACTTTTTGCAGCCATGGACATACGTTTTTGTAACTTTGAATGAATGTGTATTTGTAAGCATCCCATCTGTTTTTGTCCAAAGACCACATCGGGGCAGTACCGTAAAGGATATTGAACAAATCTTTTTTCCACCAAATTTCGGGCGCATGATGTTAGGCAACTTCCCAGCGCAACGAAGTAACCACAGCACCATGGTATACAAGCTCATACAGCGGAACCCGGGTGTATTCGTTTATGGAGTATTTCAAATACTTATCGTTGGCTACCCGCGTGCCAATCATCTGGGTTGGACTTGGATCGCTTTCCCAGTCGCCAGTGTAGTAGATCGATCCTTTTTCATCAATTCCAGTTCCCCACCAAGTGCGATGCAGTGTCATCATTCCATGTGCGAAAATACTTTTTGAACCAACAAAATCGGCTCCCCATTCTCCACCTAAAAATTGATCGAATGAGTCTTTCACCAATGTTAGGTTTTTAATAATTTCCTCGGCATATTGTTGACGGGTAAGCGGATGTTCCGGAGAATAGCACTCGAACAAACCATTGGCTTGATACACATCTAGCAGGTAAGCTTCTGTAGGGAATTCTTTTAATCTTCGGTGTATTCTTTTTAATATTTGCGGACGGATGACTGCAGGGCAAATGGTGTGACCGAACTGATTGAAATATGTTTCCCCGTCTTTCTTTCTGGCCGCCAGCTTGTGAAACATACCCGGATAATCAACCGGTGAAAAGCGCCGGGGTCCGGTTTCATCTTTATTCCACATGACGGTATCACGATAATGAATATCCGTAAATATATCATAAGCCCCGGAAGCGTAACCCAATCCCTTCAAGGTATCGTCAAATCCGATTTCTGGATACGGTGTGTGATTAGCATCCCACAAAATAAAGGCTTTATCTACGCCGGATGATTTCATTTCTTGTGCAAAAGTTGCGGTACGCGCATTGTCCCACACATACATATGTGGTGCCCCTATCATTTTGGCTATTGCTGGAAAACGTTTTTCATTCTCTTTTAAAGTGATTACGTTGTTCTTTTTCCATACATACTCTTTATAAGTTTTACATTGTGCTACATAACCGCCTTTGTCGAAGAAATGATAGCTTACTTTGCGGGTATATCCGAATTTTTCCATGGAAGATAACCATACCGGCTCAAAAACCACAAATCCATTTTTGCGTTTGGTACGAAATGATGCATCGAAAGGTGTCTCTAAAATGGCCATGTACCCGGTTTGAAATTGAGTATCGGTCATTCCCATCCATGCCATAACCACACCACCTCCGCAGAAATATATTCGTTCGTCAGTCATTGGATAACCGGTATCATCAACAGGCAACAACAATCCTTCGCTGTCGGTCATTAGCAGATAATGATTTTTATTTGGAGCTGTAAATGCCGCAGGATAGGCAATTTCGGTCATGGGCAACTTGTTGTTGGCGGTTAAACTAACATCCAAAACGGATGCATCTGTCAATGTGAAATTTACTTCAAAGGAATATCTTCCGGTAAAAACAACATTCAATGCATTTCCTTTTTGACTGGTTTTCTTAACCTTATATTCCTCCGCAAGAGCCGATTGCTCCCATGTTTTATTGCAGCGCTTGTCTTTCACTGATAACAGTGCTGTCTGGTCATCAAATTGAACTTCCAGATTTGCATCGACTAATGTCCAATTTTTACTATGCCCTTTGAAGGGAATGAATAAAAAAAGAAGGGAAATAATAATGAGATTCTTCATAAGTTTTTTTTTATTTTTAAAGTATTGATACATATCAAGTTTAATGTTTATCCGCAAAAACTACAATTGAATTAGGCACTTAATCAATAACCTTGTTTATATGAAAAAGGCAAATTGGCTACCATTCGTTTCATGAGATTTTCAAAAATACCTTCCTTCATGTTGCTGCGATTAAACCTATAGCAATACTCATCAATGTATGACTGTAGG
>JAQICA010000065.1 GCA_027858775.1 Salinivirgaceae bacterium
AACACCAAGTGGTTGGTGACTGGTGATTCGTGACTAGCAACCTGCCGATATAAACACCTGATTAACTAACCCTTGTAGGTAATAATAAATCATATTGCAGCTAAATAACAATACAGCCACATAACCATTTAACCATATAGCAATTTAACAGCTTAACCCTTCAACAATTTTAAACCCAATATCTAATCTCCTCCCTCAACTATTTACCCATATAGCAATATAACCAAAACCTCAAATATGTACGCATACTCTATTTTCTATCGATTATGTTTGCAGATTTTAAATCAAACCTTCAATAAAGGAAAGTCATAATCTAAACATTTATTATTTTTGTACTTATCGCAGCAAACAACTATGAGCAAAACAGGTTATTACTAATAAAGCTAATAGCCATACAGTTGTTTGTTTTTGCTTAGATTTCCGTATTTAATTATTTATTGATTGTTATGCATTTTCCTATACTTTTCGATTTATTCATTATTTTTTCGCTTGCACTGGTTGTGAACCTTCTTTTTCAACGACTGCGAATGCCTTCTATTTTAGGTTTTATTGCCGCAGGAGTGCTAGCCGGCCCACACTTTTTTGCATTAGATATTGCGGTTAACGATTTGGAATTGCTGTCAGAAATTGGCATTATGTTACTGTTGTTCACTATTGGAATTGAACTTTCAATTAAAGATTTAATGCAAATTCGGAAAGTTGTTTTTATCGGGGGAGGATTACAGGTTTTTGTTACTGCGCTTGTTGTGTTTGCCATTACCTTTTGGCTGGGGTATCAGTGGCAACTATCAGTGTTTTTCGGGTTTCTTGTTGCGTTAAGCAGTACCGCCATTGTGTTAAAGGTTATGCAAGAGCAAAGCATGATGAATCAGCCCTATGGAAAGGGTAGTTTAGGCATATTAATTTTTCAAGATTTGATTGTCGTGCCTATGATTGTGCTAATTCCTTTTCTTACGGGAGGTATGGAAGATCCTGGTACTGAGCTATTTTGGATGTTGCTCAAAGTTTTGGGACTTGTGGTGTTTACCATCATTGGTTCAAGGTACATTGTTCCGAAAGTGCTGCATGCTGTAGCACGCACCCAGAAGCAAGATTTCTTTATTCTAATTGTATTTATCATTGGGTTCGGTATTGCTATTTTGTCTGCTTCATTAGGTTTATCACTAGCCTTGGGGGCTTTTTTGGCCGGACTTATTATTTCTGAAACGGACTATAACCATGAAGCTTTCGGAAACATTGTTCCATTCCGCGACATTTTCACAAGCTTTTTCTTTATAACGATTGGCATGTTTCTGAATATTAGCTTTTTATTTGATAATATTGTGTTGATTTTAGTTCTGACTTCGGTTGTATTTTTGCTTAAAACATTCGTTACCTCTATGGCAGTATGGGCGTCGGGTTATCAAGTAGGCGTGGCGGTTACCATGGGAGTGGCTCTTAGTCAGGTGGGTGAATTTAGTATATTGCTTGCTCAAACAGGGATGCAGCATAATTTGATGACCGATCATTACCATCAGGTTTTTCTCAATGTGGCCGTATTAAGTATGGTGCTGGCTCCCTTTATAATCAAATATGCTCCAGGCATGATGATAATGTTGATTCCCGAACGATTTTACAATTTGAGAATTAAACACCAACCAGAGAAAGAAGCGCCTGTGCATTACGATCAGTACACAAACCATTTGGTAATTATTGGAATGGGGGTAAATGGTCATAATATGGCTCACGCCGCCGAATATGCGGGATTGAAACATGTAATTATTGATAATGATGCCGATTTGGTGCAACGCGAAAAGAAGAATGGAGAACCCATTATTTTTGGAAATGCCGAAAATATGGCCGTTCTAAAAGAAGCAGGTGTGCAGCATGCCGGAACAGTTGTTATTGCTATTCGGAATCCTTCTTCTACATATGCCGCCTTGCGTAACACGCGGCACATAAATAAAAATGCGTTTGTAATTGTTCGTACACGGTATGTAGAAGATCTGGAGCATTTATACAAAGCAGGAGCAAACGACGTAATTCCCGAATCGTTTGAGACGGCTGTAGAAATTTTTTCCCGTGTTCTGAGCCACAATCTTGTTCCCGATGATGAAGTACGAAAAATGGCTGCCAGAGTACGAGAGAATGGCTATGGAATTTTCCGCGAGCATATTTATGAAAAAGAACATCCCTTTGTTCCCAATTTCACCATTAGTGCAGTGCGTGTTTCGAAAAATGCAGAGGTGCTTGGTAAAAGTTTGCAAGAGCTTCGTAGCAGTGGCATTTTCGATCAACCTGTATTGGCTGTACAGCGTGGCGAAGAGGTATTGATCAACCCTTCTGATGAAATAGTGTTAGAGCAGAACGATATACTTGTAGTGATGGCCAAACCCGAAGATTTGGCCTGTAAAACCTGTGTTTTTGAACCCGAAGATGCCACGGCCTTAACAGCCGGAAGCATTGAGAATTGAATCCAACCGTTTTTTGCTAATCAATCACATCATCTATTTGATACTGATTTCTGTCGGTTGCACTGCGCGATACCAATTCGCCCAAAAACCCGGTCAGGAATAGTTGTGTCCCCATTATCATTGCTGCTAAAGCAATGTAGAAGTATGGAGTATCGGTAAGCAGGCGTGCTGCCACCCCGTTGAAAATGCAATAGAGTTTATGAGCTCCAAGCCAAATTATAGATATAAAACCGATGGTAAACATGAGTGTTCCCATTGAACCAAACAGGTGCATGGGTTTTTTCCCGAATCGGGTAATGAAAATAATCGACATTAAATCAAGAAACCCATTGATGAAGCGTTCTAATCCGAATTTGGTAACACCGTATTTTCGTGCTCTGTGCTGAACAACTTTTTCACCAATTTCGGTAAACCCTGCTTGTTTGGCCAAAACGGGTATGTAACGATGCATTTCGCCATATACTTCGATGCTTTTTACTACTTCATTTTTGTAGGCTTTAAGACCGCAATTAAAGTCGTGTAGTTTTATTTTTGTGGCTTTGCGAGCAGTCCAGTTGAAAAATTTGCTGGGAATGGTTTTTGAAATGGGGTCGTACCGTTTCTTTTTCCATCCCGAAACCATGTCGTAGCCTTCTTTCACAATCATGTTGTAAAGTCCGGGTATTTCGTCAGGACTATCCTGCAAGTCAGAATCCATGGTAATAACCACACTTCCTTCGGCAGCCTGAAAGCCATTGTGTAATGCTGCCGATTTTCCGTAATTGCGTTTGAACTTTATCGCACGTATAGAACCATATGTTTCTGCCAGAGTTTGAATCTCTTTCCACGAATTATCCTTGCTTCCGTCATCGATCAGAATAATTTCGTAGCTAAGGTTGTTTTCGTACATCACCTTATTGACCCAATCTACCAATTCCGGCAGGCTTTCTTCTTCATTAAATAATGGGACGATTACCGATATATTAAGTTTAGACATATTCTTTGCGGTTATGAGTGTTGTTTTTCGATTCAAATATTTTTTTTACTTCTGCCGCACTTGTTGGCCGAACGCAAAATTCCCAAATTGACGCTAGTCTTCTTTTATTTCCGACATCGATTGATCAAATGCATTGGGGTTAGTCCCGTTGCGTTTTAAAAATGCTGCTGCGATAAGCGAAATAATTAAACCCAGGAATAGGTTTCCCACCAGTCCGAAAATGGCCATCATGCCCGGCGATAGCATTCCTTGCATTAGGTTTGTAAATTGTTCTACCTGACCCTCCTGCATACCCGATGCCAGCATTACGTTCTGTTGGAGTACCAAATATTGGTCAATTGCTTCCGGCGAGATAAACGAATAGTAAATGTAAAGAAAAAAGCTACCTAGTATGGCTGCAAACATTGAAGTGAAAAAGCCCACTTTGAAAGCATCGGCATATGGAAAATGCGTTTTTGTGCCTCTGTATTTGCGTATGGCAATAATGATACCTGCTATGAGAATAATTAAGGTAATATTCCCCGAGAAATCGTTCGATGTATGCAGTGTACCCTGGAGCACGTGAATGAGTAAATAGGTTACTATAAATCCGCCACCCACGTATGCTCCAAGTTTTGCGGAAAAATTCATTATTGTTTCTTTGTTCATAATCAATATGTTATATTGTTTTTCATTCGAATTTAGCACAAAGATAAAAGATTTTAATCGAAAAATAGCCCACAGGGTTTGCAAACTCAAACTTAATTTCTACTTTTGCAATCCGGGGCAAGTCTCATACGACCAGCTCCCGCTGAACTCCCCCAGGGCCGGAAGGCAGCAAGGGTAAGTGGTTGAGCGGTGCGATGTGAGTAGCTTGCCCTTTTCTTGTGCCTTTTTTTAAAGCTTGGCGCTGTATGTTGCTCTTATTCAGAGTTTTGTAAATCAATCCGTTTTAGCTCAAACCCCACGTCCTTCAGATCACTTTCTGCAACTTTTGCCCCATTTTCGGCGGATGCAATATTTTGCGCATAGTCTAAAAAAGAAAAATCCCGAAAGACTATGGATCAGTTAAGAAAGTTGTGGGCTTTTAGTTTTTAAAATTCGGTAATGCTCATGGTTGCAATTTAAAGTTTGGGAATAAAATTGTCGTGTAAGGGGTATTAAGGGCTTCCATCTTCACTTTTGTCTTGACATTAAAGCGAAGCAAAACTTAAGTCCAGCCAGCTAGCGGATTTGTGAGGGTGAGGGCGGCAAAAAAGTACCGCTACCAACTAAAAACACTAAGGCTTTGTAGGTCTTTTCAATTATATATATGTTCTTTTCCTTAATGAAAAGAACCAAAATTCAACACTTAGTTTCTTTCGCGACCTTCTTAGCTTTTACAAGCGGAATTAAAAGAACTCACGGATGCAATAATCGATAATTCTTCTCATCGTAAGTTCATCCGCATCCGCTCAAACAGCTTTTAATTCAGCGCTTGCTTCAAGCTAGAAGGTACCCGCAAAAGAAACTTATGTCAATC
>JAQICA010000184.1 GCA_027858775.1 Salinivirgaceae bacterium
GATTAATCGCTCAATATATAAGGATAGTATTTTTCATAAGCTTATTGAGAGGATGGTAAGTGCTAAACCATATAATTATCAAATGATTGTAGTAAGTAGTTAGTTAAGTACCTCAATATTTAAATTTAATGGCTATCCGTTTTTGTACCCAATTTGATTTTGACTTCGACGAGCTCCGCTTCGCTATAGTTCCTCATTTGCTCCGTATCCGCCGGTTGGCAGATGTGAAAAAAATCAATTGCTTCCGCCAACTGACGAACTAAGGGCAACACAATTGATTTTCATCCTATTGATTCTATTTTAGGTGCAAAAACGGGTAATTCCAATTTTTTTTTCAAAATACGGGATAGACGTTCTTAATGTCGGAATATTTTTCGACAGAAAGAACAAAGAACAGATCTCAGCATGCCGGGGGTGGACGTGCCCACAATCTACCGAAATAATCGTAAGAACGAAGAGGCTTTGGCCTGGGAGATTGAATTACTTCTGGAATCGTATAATATGTAAGCTCTTCAGTTGAAATTTCAGCTGTAAAAAATGCGCTGAAATTAATGGTTGCTTCTTCAACTTCGTTGGAAGAATGCCGTACAGATAGTTCGTTTTTTTCCGGCATTTCCTCATACACATCAGCCTCCTCTGGATTCATAAAATTGAATCCAAGATAAAACACCGTTATCAAAAGAAACAGCGCGTAAGGAATTGATGATGATAAAAAGCCTATGTAAAACATATTACATTAATATCGAATTAGTTAAGTATTCTGGAAACCATATCTTAGTTTAGAAATCATTAACAGAAAACAAAAAAAGACATTTAATTCCGAATTAGCAAGCATTTATGGGTGATATTATCAAAGCACAAATACAGCAAGCATTTACGGTTAGAAAAATGAACTAAGTGGTTCCAATTTCGTTTTGTCAAATACCTTTCAGATTGTTTTTGTCAAAAACATCACTACAATATATTCGTAATCAGACAGATTTCTTGCTAAACCAGAAACCACATTTATCGTAAAATACTTATTATCAACTAATATAACATGTTTTCGTTTTTATGTTTAACCTAAATCAAAAGGAAACGTCATATACCAAAACCCATTAATAACCCTTAAAACCTAAACCCATGAAAACCTTAAGCATTTTATCAGTAATTTTTGCGATGACATTGATTACAACAATTAACGCAACGGCATCAACAGTCGAAAACACCAGGGAAGATCTCCTTGTAGAAACTTTGAAAAAAGCCATTGCTTTCCCTGAATCCAAAAAAGAGAAATCAGAAAGTTGCGATGTTCCAATTGTATTCAAAGTAGACACAGAAGGCAAAATTTGCATATACAAAGCAGACTGTGATGAGGAAACCAAAAAACATATAGAGAAGTGCCTCTCAAAAATCGAGGTGAACGATAAAACCCTTTACGGAAGATTTTTCAGCTCAAAATCAAATTTGAACTTCGTAAATAGAATTCGATTACTAAAAAAAAGCCGTTCGGGGCTTTCCGAACGGCTTTTTCATTTTACTCAAATTTCGCTCAACCATCTAAATGCACACCTTACTCCCACACCATTAAATTGCCCGCTACAATGTACACATTCGTACAATTCTTTAGAAAAGCTTGGGTTCCAAAACAATTTCTGAACTGTATTGGTTAGTTTTATTGATATTTTAAAATTACGACCAAGCAACTAACCAATAAAAGAATTACCAAATGAAAAAACTAATCCCACTCTCACTCATTCTACTTATGAGCGCAACACTTCACAGTCAAATTAACCTCGACTACCAGGAGCCTTCTCCTGAAATATTAGCATTGGCCGATGTCGAAATGGCACCATCTATCAGAATAGACCATGAGGCAGAAAACATTGTTTTGCTCAAGCGAAACCAATACAAATCTATTGCCGAGCTTTCGGAAAGAGAAATGCGCCTTGCAGGCCTTCGCATTAATCCAAAGACAAATATTAGCAGCCGCGAAAATTTTTACACCGGCTTAAAACTATTGCGAGTTGGCGAAAAAGAAGAAATATCGGTTAAAGGCCTGCCGGAAGATGGCCGATTTTCCAATTTTTCGTGGTCGCCCGACTATAAAAGCATGGCTTTTACAAACACAACCCTGAACGGCGTTGAGTTATGGGTACTAAATATAGAAAGTACAGAAGCGACAAAACTGACATCTGATAACTTAAACGCAAATTCAGGCCGTCCGTTCACGTGGTTTAAAAACAGTAAACAGTTGCTCGTTAAACAATTACCCGAAGACCGCAAACCAATTATTGACAAATCAGAAGCCATACCAACCGGTCCTCGTATTTCGATTAATGAAGGTGCCGAAGCACAAAACCGTACGTATCAAGACTTATTGTCTGATAAAATTGACGAACAAAATTTCGAACAGCTAGTCCGTTCTACCCTTTCAACAGTAGATCTGGAAGGAAATATTGATGATTGGAAAGAAGCTGCTATGTACCGAAACATCGATTTTTCTCCCGATGGCGAGTTTGTACTCGTAAGCGCTATTAACCGGCCTTTCTCATATCTTGTGCCCTACTACCGTTTCCCCACAAGCTATACCGTATATTCAAACGACGGAATACAAATAAAGGTAATTGAAGATGTTCCGCTTACGGAGGACATTCCTCAGGGATTTATGTCGGTACGCAAAGGAAAAAGACGTATCAGCTGGCGCAACGATAAACCAGCTACGTTGGTTTATGTGGAAGCACTGGACGGCGGCGACGCGGAAAATGAAGTTGAATACCGCGATGAAGCATTTACATGGAAAGCACCTTTCGAAAATGAACCCAAATCTTTGTTAAAAACAATTAACCGCTATTCGGGAATTGTTTGGGGCAACGACCAAATGGCTATAGCTTACGATTACTGGTGGAATACGCGAAATATGAAAACCTATGCTTTTAATCCGTCTGATGCAACACAAGAACCCCAAATTATCAACGATCGAAATTACCAAGACCGCTACAACAACCCGGGATCGCCCGTTACAGAGAAAAATGCATACGGTGAGTCTGTTTTGGTTTTAGACAAAGGAAATATATACTTGCTCGGTGACGGGTATTCTCCGGAAGGCAAACTTCCATTTGTTGACAAATTCGATATCAAAACTCAAAAAACAGAGCGACTTTGGCGTGCAGAAGCGAACAACCAGCTGGAAAACATCATTTTTGCACTCGATATAAAAAAGGGAAATGTGCTTACGCGACTTGAGTCGAAAAATCAATACCCGAATTATTACATTCGCAACATCAAGAAAAAAGATAAAAAGGAACCGATAACCTTCTTTGAGAACCCATTTGAAAGCTTGGAAAACATTCACAAAGAAGTTATTACCTACAAGCGCGACGATGGATTGGAGCTTTCGGGCACACTCTATTTACCTGCCAATTACGACAAAGAAAGCGGCGAAAAACTCCCTATGATTATGTGGGCTTATCCGCGGGAATACAAAGATAAAGCCAGCGCGGGACAGGTAACCACTTCGCCCAACGAGTTTACGTATCCCTGGTACGGATCGCCCATATTTTGGGTAAATAAAGGCTATGCAATTTTAGACGATGCTGCATTTCCAATTGTTGGCGAAGGCGATGAAGAACCCAACGATACATTTATTGAACAATTGGTAGGTAACGCAAAGGCTGGAATCGATGCTGTTGCAGAAATGGGTTACATTGATCGGGAACGGGTTGCTGTGGGTGGCCACTCCTATGGCGCATTTATGACGGCCAACCTCCTCACGCACTCCGATCTTTTTGCTGCCGGTGTAGCACGTAGCGGAGCCTACAACCGTACTCTTACACCATTCGGGTTCCAAAGCGAAGAGCGCAACTACTGGGAGGCACCGGAAATTTACAACACCATGTCGCCCTTTATGAATGCCGACAAAATGAAAGGGAATCTCCTGTTAATTCATGGCGAAGCCGACAACAACTCAGGAACGTACCCCATGCAGAGCGAGCGCTACTTTAATGCACTAAAAGGCCTCGGCGCCAATGTTCGGTTAGTGATGCTTCCCAAAGAAAGTCACGGATACTGTGCCAGAGAGTCGGTAATGCATGTTTTGTGGGAACAAGATCAGTGGTTAGAAAAACATGTAAAAAATAAAGGGGGAGAATAAGCTACTGATACAATAGCAACACAAAAGCCGGAATTTTAGTTTTGAACCAATATTCCGGCTTTTTTTTCTTAACACTTGTGCGTTAACTTACGACAATTGTCTTAATATTTGTAAACTCACGTATTCCGTACACAGCAAGCTCGCGTCCAAAGCCACTCTCCTTTATACCTCCAAAGGGCAAGCGGGGGTCGCTTTTTACAAACTCGTTGACAAACACACTTCCGGCTCGTATTGCGTCGGCAGCTAAACGATGACCGCGTTTAATATCTTTGGTAAATAATGCTGCTCCCAATCCAAAATTTGTATCGTTTGCAACAAAAATGGCTTCGTCTTCGTCTTTAACGGTTATAACAGAGGCTACCGGGCCAAAAAGCTCTTCACTGTAGGCAGGCATGCCTTTCTTTACGTTGGTAAGGACGGTTGGCGGATAAAAAGCTCCTTCACCGGCGAACATTACTCCTCCTGTTAAAAGTTCAGCACCTAATTCAACGCTTTTTTGCACCTGATAATGCAACTCCTCTCTGAATTGTTTTGTGGCAAGTGGCCCCATTTGTGTTTCATCAGCTAAGGGATCGCCCATTTTGGTGGCTTTCATTGCTTCAACAAATTTGGGTATAAATGCATCGGCTACAGCGTCGGTTACAATAAAACGTTTTGCACCAATACAGCTCTGACCGGCATTTAGCAACCGACCAGCCACGCATTTCTCAACGGCCAAATCAATATCGGCATCATCTAAAATAATATAAGGATCGCTTCCGCCTAACTCCAAAACAGATTTTTTAATCGCTCTTCCCGCTGCTTCTGCTACGGCTTTACCGGCCTGGGTGCTTCCAGTGAGTGTAACGGCAGCAATTCGTTCGTCTCCAATAAGGTTCGCTGTTTCTTTTCCTCGCAGCAATAGGCTTGTAAACACCCCATCAGGAAAACCAGCATCGGTAAATACTTGTTGAATTGCGAGGGAGCAACCTGAAACATTACTGGCATGCTTTAAAATGGCCACGTTACCGGCCATTATAGTAGGTGCAGCAAACCGAAAAACTTGCCAAAATGGAAAGTTCCATGGCATTATGGCCAAAATTACGCCTAACGGTTGGTAAACCACATGGGCGCGTTGGTATTCAGTTTCAATTTCTTCTGAAGCCAAAAAACGTTCGGCGTTTTCTGCATAGTAATCGCATACTCGTGCACATTTCTCTACTTCGGCACGCGATTCACTAATAGCTTTGCCCATTTCAAGGGTAATAAGCTTAGCGTACTGTTCTTTACGTTCACATAGTAACTCCGACACCTTTTGCAATAAACTTTTGCGCTTGTTAAAAGGCATTCCCCTCCATTCAATCCACTGTTCGCTGGCAATATCCAACAAACCATTTAACTCTTTTTTTGTTACCTGATCGTATGAAGCCACCGGGCTTCCATTGTATGGATTAAAACTTTTTAGCGTCATAATGATTATTTTTCATTTACTCGAATATACAAAAAAAGGAGGAATTTCTTCCTCCTTTTCTGTTTAATCTTCATCGTCATCGAAATAATCTTCCAACGAGTCCTGCTTCTTAAGTGAAGCAATTTCTAAATCGAAATCATCATATTCATCTTCATGATATACTTTCCGATGTTGTTTTCGTTTGGCTTTCGCCGGATTTTTAATTTTCTTTTCCCGGTCAAAAGTCATGTCACTTTTCTGTTTAAATACTTCTTGTCGTTTCATTGTTTAAAAACTGAATATTTGCATCAATTTTAGGTTAGTTATCAGGTGCAAGATAAAAACATTTCAATGACAAATCCAAATACAAGTCATTTTTTTTAACCTTTTTTACATGTCTTTATTTGCATCATTTTAAAACAAATAAATGGCACCCATTTTTAATCCAATTACGTTTCCAAAACCCAGTTCGGCATTTACAGCCCAATGCTTATTAAAGAAATATGCACCCCCTGTGTGTATGCCAAAAAAAGTTCCCGTGCCCCGGCTTCCATCATACGCTACGCCATCTGAAAACCGTGTAGATGTAGAAACGCTGACAAAGCCAAGTGAAGCTCCCGCATAGACCAAAAATGGGGGGTCAATTTTTAGTAAATGGTTAAAATAGTAATTTCCACGTGCAGCCAGCGAAAATGCGTTGTGTTGATAACTTGATCCGGCAATGGTTTCGCTTTGTGAGCGAAAAGACACTTGCCCACCAAGCGATATTTCGTTGTTTACCATCCACTCCATACCGGCATAAATGGGGACACCCCACGAAGAGGCACCAATGCCAAAATTCACAAATGAGTTGCCCCTTACCGGTACTCGATTCCCCGACGAAAATTCGTTTCCTGCATGCGTTTGAGTGATCAAAAATATTGATAAGAATAGAATAAGAATTTTTTTCATATCGTAAGTTTTTTCTATTTTATAAATCATGTATATTTAACCTAAAAAAATATGGAGTGCAAAAAAAGTTCCAACATAGAAAACTGCAACTGTACGTATCCATGCAGCCGAAAAGGTCTGTGCTGCGAGTGCATTGCATACCATCGTAAAAATGGCGAATTGCCGGCTTGTTATTTTTCCAGTGAAGCGGAAAAAACATACGATCGAAGCATCAAACACTATCTTTCTGATCAGTAAACCAATGTTTTCCATATAGATTAGGCCTAATTCCGATTAGTCTTGATAGAAACCCATTTCATCGATATAACTCCATGCGGCTGTGGGAACAAAGTGTTGCATATTTCGTCCTTCACGAATTGCACTACGAAGAAAACTCGAAGAAATTTCCATGACAGGAGCCTCGACCCACGAAATGCTATCTAATTTAGGACACTCCTCCCTGCTGAATCCGGGTCGCGGATACACATATAACGAATACTGTGAAAGAATTTGTTTGTAATTTTTCCATTTATGAAAATAAAACAAGTTATCGGCGCCTATAATAATAGCAAACCTCCGACCCGGAAATTTCTCTGACAAATACGTCAGCGTATCAATTGTATATGATGGTTGAGGAAGCCGAAACTCAATATCGGACGCCCGAAAACGCACATCAGTTCCAATGGCCTTATGTACTAATTCCAGACGCTCATAATTATTGAGCAACGATGCTTTTTTCTTAAACGGGGATTGTGGCGAAACAACAAACCATAATTCTTCCAGAGCTGTATATTCCACTATATAGTTTGCAATGGCCAAGTGCCCAATATGAATTGGGTTAAATGATCCGAAATATAAACCGGTAACTTTTTCAATTTCTTTTTTCATAAAAATTGTTTTACAGCGGCAACCAATTTTTCCTGAGCTTCGTTCAAATTATCGTTCAGAATAGTAATATCGAATTGCGGGGCATATGTCATTTCTGCCTGTGCTTTACCCAGCCTGTTCTCAATATCCTGGGGCGAATCGGTTTTGCGGTTTTCCAATCGGCTCTTTAATACAGCAATTGATGGTGGTTGAATAAAAACAGACAATGCTTCATCTCCATACATTTTCTTAATATTTAGTCCGCCAATTACATCAACATCGAAAACAACTGTAAAACCCAGGCTTCTGATATGTTCCACTTCCGACATTAATGTGCCGTAATATCTTCCTTCGTATACTTCCTCCCACTCTACGAAAGCTTTTTCGGCAATTTTTTTTTGAAAGTCGGCGGTTGTCAGAAAATGATAGTCAACACCATCCTTTTCTTCTCCACGGGGAGGGCGGTTTGTAGCCGAAACGGAAAAAGCTAATTTGTGAACTTTGGTCATTAAATATTTTACAAGCGTTGACTTTCCACTGCCCGATGGAGCCGATATAATAAGTAATTTCCCTCCGTCCATAATTATAAAATATTGAGTGCTTGTTCTTTTATTTTCTCTAATTGATCTTTCATTTGAACCACAACCTTTTGCATAACTGCGTCATTGGCTTTAGCTCCGAGTGTGTTAATTTCGCGACCAATTTCCTGACCAATAAAACCTAACTTTTTTCCATTGGCAGAATCTTCGTCCATGGTTTTAAGAAAGTACTCACAATGATTGCCTAGTCGCACCATTTCTTCATTGATATCTAATTTATCGAGAAAATGAATCAACTCCTGCTCAAATCGGTTCTCATCCACCTTGTCGGGATCGATAAACTCGTCGAGTTTGGTTCGTATTCGATCACTAATTGAGTGAATACGTAGCTTTTCGATAGGTCTAATTTGCTCAAGTAATTGTTGTATTGTTTCAATTCGTTGCTGAAAATCGACATACATTCCCTCTCCTTCCTCTACGCGGTATTGTTGGCACGAATTTACTACTGTATTAATCAAGTCTTCAATTTTTGTCCATTCAGACTCGTTGAGTTCTTCATGTGTAGCCGACAGTACATCGGGTAAACGCATTATGCCAGCATGTGCTTCTCCTGGCATTTCAACTCCCAAATTCTCGTAAACTGTTTTTAATTGGTTGTAATACGCTTTATATACAGGCTCATTAATGCTGGTGTTTGTATTTTCGCTCACCACTTCTACATACATCGAAAAGTCTATTTTGCCTCGCATTAGCTTTTTTGCAAGAAGATTTCGAATATATAATTCTTTTTCGCGATAATAATTGGGCACACGCACACTTAAATCAAACTGTTTACTGTTCAGTGCTTTTATCTCGATGGTAACTTTTTTTCCGGGAATGTCCTCTACAACACGTCCGTATCCGGTCATTGATTTTAACATATGAATATATTTTGGCGACAAATATACCTTTTTTACTTATTGGTTATACTATGTAGGCATAAGAAAACTATATCAACTGAGCTTATTCATTGTTGAAATATTGTTGTGAAAATCTTGATAAAAGCAAATCCTGCAAACCACTTGATCTTGTTGCGATCAAAAACTTGCAGGATTTAGCTTTAGTATGAATTTTTAAGCCACCCAGTCGCTCAAAAGCACGAACAACCAGGTATTATTATTTCACATCATATTAATCATTAAAACTCAAGTCGATAAACTTAGAATTTAGTAACCGTGCCGCTGCCATGTATGATGGTTTAAAGCACAAAGGAGTATTGATGGCATATTTTTTTTGCCCTTTATCGTCGACATTATCGCCCAAATCATAAACAGTCATATCTGAAGTAGTTCCAACGAACTTAATACTTGGATCTGTGGAAGCAAGATCATGATAATCGACATCAAGCATTCCAAAATCCACTATTCCTTTGTATGTTGTCCGATACATATCTTCTTCTTTAAATCCGGCTGTATGGCCAATATTTGCTTCACTAATTACACCATCGGGAACAATCCCTTTTTCCTCCAATTCAATAATATTGGCATAAAAATTAAAGGTATCTGTCGATAATTCAAGGAATTGTGCATTATCATAGGGACTTGTACCAAAAAATACTGCTTCACCTATTCGGAAGTGGTTTATTTCGGGAGGTACATTTCCTTGTTCAAGCAGAGGCAATGTTATAGAACTACCACCGGAAATCAACTCAATTTTTTTGTCAAACTTAAGTTCAATGAGTTTTTTATAAAGCGAAAGCTGGAGTAACTTGTCGTAAGTTGGCTCTACTCCGTACATGCAACCTAAATTCGATCCCAGTCCGATAACCTCAATATTAGGCATTTCGAACACTCGCTTGTAAAAATTAACAAGATTATCGCGCTCAATACCTTCTCGCAATTCTCCCATTTCTACCATAAGTATAATTTCGTGAATCTTCTTTTGTTTTTTAGCAGCTTCGTTGAGTGCAACAATTGTATTGTAAGAAGAGTTAAGTGATATATCGGCATATTTAACAATATCGTCGGCATACACTCTGGCAGGCGGTTTAATGTAAATAGTGCGCATTTGCGGATGCACGGACTTAAGGTTTTTTAAGCTTGTTAGTCGTGAATCGCCCACAGAGTGGAGATTTTTAATGACATCTGGAGTAAGCAGCTCCCGCAAAAAATCCTGATCGCCTGAGAAAACCTTGGTAACAAGACTCCATTGTACATTGTGTTTATTGAAATAGTCTGTCAGTGTTTGAATATTTCTCTTTATTTCACTCACTTTAATATTTAATCGTGCCATATCTTATATTTCTAAAAAAAGGCTACACCATGCTTTAAAGGTTGCATTTTGGTGTAGCCATTTTATATTAATGTCTAAATTTTTATCAGTTTCGGTTTTTTTAATGTAAAATAAGGAATTGAAAACCGTTAACTAGTGCAAATGATAATTTCAGAGTAGCTTTTTTCTGGTTTATTTATTATCGTAACGCATTTCTGCATATTTTGAAACGAAGCCAAGACGCTCATAAAGCCTTTTGGCGGGATTATCATACTCTACATGTAACTTAACTTTTCCGTTCGACTGTTTAAATGATTCTTTAACAATCTGTCCTCCAAACCCATTCCCACGGTGTGCAGCATCAACCGCCACATAAACGAGAATATTTTCAGGAATAAAACCCGACATACCAGTATTGTTCATAATTAGACCACCTGCCAGCGTTCCTTCGTAATAAGCAGCAAGAATAAAACCACCTTCAGATGGATTATTGGATAATGCATAATCGATACATTTATTAATGTCCTTTTTCGGGTCGCCAAAACGATCTAAATGAGTAAACATAAAATCGACAAACTCATCGCGACTTGTTTTTTTAAATTCATCTTCTTTGGTAATTTTAATAATTTCTAACATAAAGTATAATTTTTAAAATTCATGCTAAATTAACAATTTATTTTCGTTTATCCTAATATAAAAATCGTCTATGCAAATAAACAATTGCACTTAACCAACTATATATAAACTTATAGTATAAAATTTATTGCCTTTAAATTCGCCAAGTGTTTCGCTATTATAATTAATAAAAAACAAAACACTACATTCCCTTGTTGAATGAATTAAACATATGAAATCTCAAAAAGTTGAACAATAAAATATGATATTGGTTAAACCGAAGCAATTCTCCGTGATTCTTAACAAATGCCGATTCACCACCTGGGAGGTTGCAAAACCTAACTTTAAGCATGGGAAGTACCGCAACAATAGTAATAAAATACCCGGTAATTAATGAATTACAGAAATCACAATTAAACGTTTTAGGTATTTATACGTATCCAAACCAACTACAATATAAATAAATTGCAAGTTAATATTTAATTATTATGCATATCCGTTTTTGCACCTAATTTTAATATAACAATTTGAAAATCAATTGTTTTACCCCTGCTCCGCCAGCTGGCGGAAGCAATTGATTTTCTTCACCCCCTTTAGGCAGGGGCAAATGAAGCAAATCAAGTCTTATTTTGGGTACAAAAACGGATAACAATTTAATAGAAAAAAACATGCGATCCTGATGCAGACAAACACAAAATTACTATTTGAAAAGTTACAAGAAGAAGGCAAATCATTTACATGGTCAATTTATGTCAATTCCATGACAATTTCCTTTTCGAAAGGCTTTTTGGTGACCACGGGATCGACGAAAGAAAGCTATTCTATTGGTAAAGAACTTATTGAAGTAATTCATGATGCAGATATCGACCATCTACAAGAAATAGCGAAACAAATTGGCAAAACAAAATCTTTCTCCATTGAGATAAACCTCCAATGTACTTCGGGTATCTGCAAAACGGCACAATTAGAAGGACAAAGAATGAGTGAGAGCCGATACGAAGGCATTGGCTTAATAAAAACCTCGCATTTACAAAATTTTCCTCTTTCTAACGAGCGCAACGTGTCTATTCTTTTCGACAAAGTCCCTGTATTGATTTGTGTAACCGATTCAAAGGCCAAAATACAGTACATCAATACCCAATTTGAAAAAATTACGGGATATAAAAAAAGCGACCTAATTGGTATCAATCCCAGAATTCTCAAATCGGGATTTCAAGCGGAAGAGTTCTACAAAGATTTATGGACAAAATTGCTAAACAAAGAGGTTTGGGAAGGAACCATGATTAACAAGAAGAGGAATGGCGAATTTTACTGGGAACGTGCCACAATAAGACCACTTTGCGACTACAGGGGAAAAATAAATGGCTACATAAAAGCAGCTGAAGATATCACGCAACAGGTAGAAACAGAACGCCAACTTCAGGCTGAACGAAACCTTTTTCTTCTGGGCCCGGTGATGGTATTTAAATGGAACCCAAATAGAGACTTTATTGTCGATTATGCAAGTCCAAATGTAACAACAGTGTTAGGTTACTCAACGTCAGAGTTTGTTTCCGGAAGTATTGTTTTTCGTAATTTAATTCATTCCGAAGACTACGATCGAATTTGTGACGAGCTGGAAGATTTTCTGAAAAAGCCGGATGCAAAAAGCTTTAAACAAGAATATCGACTAAAAACAAAATCTGGAACATTTAAATATTTTATCGATTATACAACGCTGGAGCGTGATGAAAATAATGAAGTTATCAGCGTTAACGGCTATCTAATTGACAATACCGAGAGCAAAAAAATTGAACATGCATTGCGTGAAAATGAAATAAAATACCGCGATGTATTTAATTCGGCAGGTGTAGGGATTATTTATACCAGCAAAAAAGGGGAAATTATCGACACCAACAAAAAATTTGAAGAACTCGTCAATGCCTCCCCTAACGAGCTCAATGGTAAGCTTGCGATGGACTTAGTCAATGAACGCTTACCTAAGGCTACTGTAAAAAAGTTTCTTCCGTTGCTTTTCCATTCATTGAAAGGCAATCCGATCGATCCGTTGGAAATATCTTTGGAGCCGCTCCATTATGAAATACAATCGAACTACAACCCAGAACTAGAGAGTAATATTGGAATATTACGTGATATAACCGATAAAAAAAATGCAGAAACCCTACTTAAAAAAAGCGAGACAAAATACAAGTACTTGATAGACAACATGAATGACGGGTTGATTATTACGGATAAAAATGAAAAACTCACCTTTTTAAACAAAGCAGCAAAAGAAATACTTGAGATTACCAACGCAAATGAAATAGAATCACTCAAAGAGCTTACCTCACAGGCCAATGTGGATATAATAAATCAACAGGAAAAACTCAGACAATTTGGTGAAGTTTCAAGTTATGATATTAGCATAAAAAATAGAGCAGGAAATATTAAGCAAATAGAAGTTAAAGCATCCCCAATATACGATGAACAAGAGAATTACAATGGTTCCTTTGGATTAATTCGCGATATAACCGAACAATACAATGCCGAAATAGAACTTATCCGTGCCTATAAGCAACTTAAGCAAATAAATAACCAACTCCAACATCACGCAGAAGAACTCGAAATAGCAAAAAATCAAGCAGAAGAAGGCGAACGACTAAAATCAGCGTTCCTGGCCAATATCAGCCACGAAATACGTACTCCAATGAATGGAATTGTGGGGTTTGCACAGCTATGTATGAATCCGGGACTAACTGAAGATAAGCGCACTACATACCTCGACATTATTTCGAACAGCACCCTTCAGCTGGAGCGAATTGTAATGGACATTATTGAACTTTCGAAAATTGAAAGTGGAGAATCGAAACCCAACAATAAAATTATACCGCTCAATAAGTTAATTGAAAAATTATACGAAAACTACGTTCCAAAAGCAAAAGAAACTAACTTAGCGTTTGAGTTAATTGTTCCAGAACCCCTTCCCCATATAGAAACAGACTCAATAAAATTCAAAAAAATCGTTAGTCTTTTGCTTAACAACGCCTTCAAATTTACCGAAAAGGGTTTCGTAAAACTCGAAACCGAAGTAACCAAAAATCATATCATAATTTCGATAGCCGATAGTGGAATTGGGATATCAGAAGAACAGCACGAAATAATTTTCGAGCCATTCAGACAGGTTGAAATGGCAATGAAACGACGCTACGGCGGCACAGGATTGGGATTAAGCATTGCCAAAAAGCTTGCACGAATGCTCGATGGCGATATTACTTTGGAATCGGAACTCGACAATGGGAGCACGTTTCAATTTAGCATTCCACACGATTTATAAATTGGGGAACTAAGAAAACTTGCTTTACAAACTAAGCGTAAAAATAGAACTTCAAGAACAAGCCTCACCTCCACATAGCTTTGGTGGAGCAAACCTATCTTGAAAATCGGGAGCTTTGGCCTTTAAAAATAAAGACATCCCGATTCCATGAATAACAGATTTCAAAGTAGTAAAAATCAGCATTTGGTGTTTTCTCATAAGCAAAATAGTACGCACAACAAAAAAGCATTTTCTTAGTTAGATAGTGTCTATAATGTCGGAGTGACTTCATTTTCAAGGCTTTCTAAACTCAAAACCGTTGAGTCTACTGGTGTAAATGATGCGGGTTTGAGTAAGAGTAACGCAGGAAATGGAGTTTATTGACGGACACTTTAGTACGAAATCGGACAGGATTATCAAGGTCAACAATAAGAACAGCCGTCACTTCGTTGTACCCAAAAAGAAAAATTGCATGTATTGATGCAAAACATGACATTTTTCATGTTAAAAAATTGCAATTTTTATAGATTTGTAACGGATTTGAATTATGAACGACAAAAATAAATAGAACTATGCCTAAAGGAATTTTTAACGTACCATACCCAAAAAATGAGCCGGTAAACAGCTATGCTCCCGGCACAAAAGAAAAAGGAGAGCTTCAGGAAGCACTTAAGGACGCTCGCTCTAAGCAAGTAGAAGCTGCTATGATAATAAATGGCAAAGAAGTAAAAACAGGTAAAACTGTTGAAATGCACCCTCCACACGACATTCACCACACTTTAGGTGTATTTCACAAAGGGGCCGCCGAGCATGTTGAACAGGCTATTGATGCAGCCATGGCCGCTAAACCGGCGTGGGAAGCATTATCTTGGGAGCACCGTGCTTCAATTTTCCTGAAAGCAGCTGATTTATTGGCAGGTCCGTATCGCGCAAAAATAAATGCAGCCACCATGTTAGGGCAATCAAAAAATGCTATGCAAGCAGAAATTGATGCAGCATGTGAGCTTATCGACTTCCTGCGTTATAATGTTTACTACATGACGCAAATTTACCAAGAACAACCCGAATCGTCGCGTGGCATTTGGAACCGCCTGGAATGGCGTCCGCTGGAAGGTTTTATTTTTGCCTTAACTCCGTTTAACTTCACGGCTATTGCAGGAAACCTACCTACAGCACCGGCAATGATGGGAAATACCGTAGTTTGGAAACCATCGAATACCCAAATTTATGCTGCCCGCATACTAATGGAAGTATTCCAAAAAGCTGGTTTACCAGATGGTGTAATTAATCTTGTTTATGTATCGGGCCCCGTTGCCGGAGATGTATTGTTTAAACACCCCGATTTTGCAGGAATTCACTTTACAGGATCAACTGAAGTATTCCAGAATATCTGGAAAACAATCGGAAATAATATCCACAAATTTAAAGCCTACCCACGTATAGTAGGAGAAACAGGTGGAAAAGACTTTGTAATGGTACACCCAAGCGCCGATGTGCCTTCAACAATTACCGGACTTAGTCGCGGAGCCTTCGAATACCAGGGACAAAAATGTTCTGCCGCATCGCGTGCATACATTCCCAAAAGTCTGTGGCCAGCCATTAAAGAAGGTTTGGAACGCGACCTTAAATCGATGAAAGTTGGTGGAACAGAAGACTTTAGCAACTTTATCAATGCGGTTATCGACAAAGCCTCGTTTGACAAACTTTCGTCGGCAATTGAGAGAATTAAATCAGACAGCAATGCCGAAATAGCTATTGGTGGCGAATACGATATGAGCAAAGGATATTTTATTCACCCTACCGTAGCTGTTACAACTGATCCAAAATACTGGACAATGGAAGAAGAACTATTCGGCCCGCTTCTCACTATTTATGTGTACGAGGACAGCAAGTATGAAGAAACACTCGACATTCTTGACAGCACTTCAATGTACGCACTTACAGGAGCTATTTTTGCAGAAGATCGTTATGCGATTGAAACAGCAACGAAACGCTTACGCAATGCGGCCGGAAACTTCTACATTAACGACAAACCAACCGGAGCAGTAGTTGGTCAGCAACCATTTGGTGGCGCCCGCGGCTCGGGGACAAACGATAAAGCCGGAGCAAAAATCAACTTGTTACGTTGGGCGTCTCCACGTACAATTAAGGAAACCTTTGTTCCTCCAACAGACTATCGTTACCCTTTCTTAGGCGAAGAATAAATTAGTAAAAATCACAAAGCCCGCACACAATAACTGTGTTTCGGGCTTTTTTTAAAAAAAATACAATGGATAGTAAAAAACAACAAGTACTCAAGAACCTCGGAATAAACGAAACCAATTTAGGTGTTTGTACAGGAACAGAATGGATTTCGACCAACGGCACAGAAACGACTTCTTTGAGCCCTATTGATGATTCTAAATTGGGAAAAGTAAAAAATGCAGAATTAAAAGATTACGAAAACGTTATAACCAAAGCACAAGAAGCCTTTAAAAAATGGCGCGAAGTACCTGCTCCCGTTCGAGGAGAGATTGTTCGCAAAATTGGCAACGCACTACGCGAGAAAAAAGAAGATCTTGGAATGCTCGTAAGTATGGAGATGGGTAAAAGCTACCAGGAAGGTCTTGGCGAGGTACAGGAAATGATTGACATTGCAGATTTTGCTGTTGGCCAATCGCGCCAGCTTTACGGATACACTATGCAGAGTGAGCGCCCTAACCACCGTTTATTCGATCATTATCACCCTTACGGTGTTGTGGGAATAATCACTGCATTCAACTTTCCCGTAGCTGTTTACGCATGGAACACCATGCTTGCAGCCGTTTGTGGCGATGTAGTAATTTGGAAGCCTTCATCAAAAACTCCACTTACAGCAGTTGCTACACAAAAAATTGTGGCCGACGTTATTAAAAATGAACCCGATGTACCGGAAGGAGTATTTAACCTTGTAATTGGACGTTCATCAGTAATGGGTGATAACTTTATTGAAGATAAACGTGTACCTCTAATTTCGGTAACCGGATCGACAAGAGTTGGTCGACGCGTGGCTGAAAAGGTGGGAAAACGCTTAGGAAATACCATTCTTGAGCTCGGAGGAAATAATGCCATAATTCTTTCACCTAAAGCAGACTTAGAAATGGCCATTCCTGCAATTGTATTTGGAGCTGTAGGTACCGCCGGCCAGCGTTGTACATCGACGCGCCGCGTTATTGTACAAGAAGATATTTATGACGATGTAAAAAAACGTCTTTTGAATGCTTACGAACAAGTATCGAAAAAAATTGGCGATCCGTTAGATGAGAAAAACCTGGTGGGACCACTAATTGACACCGATGCTACAGAAGTATTTACCGATGCATTGGTAAAAGTAAAAGAAGAAGGTGGAAAAGTTATTTTTGGTGGCGAAGTGCTCGAGGGCAAAGGATACGAAACCGGAACCTATGTAATTCCTGCCATTTGTGAAGCCGAAAACCATTTCGATATTGTACAAGAAGAAACCTTTGCTCCAATTTTATATTTGATTAAATATAAAACATTCGACGATGCAATAGAATTGCATAACGGAGTTCCACAAGGATTGTCGAGCGCAATATTCACAGACAGTGTACAAGAATCGATGAGTTTCTTAAGCAATAGTGGTTCCGATTGTGGAATTGCTAACGTAAACGTTGGAACTTCAGGAGCTGAAATTGGTGGTGCTTTTGGTGGCGAGAAAGACACCGGTGGTGGCCGCGAATCGGGTTCCGATGCCTGGAAGGCCTACATGAGGCAACAAACTACCACAATTAACTATGGCTCAACTTTGCCATTAGCTCAGGGAATTAAATTCGACATTTAGCTGAAAAAAGAGAAAACAGTTAAAGACTGGTGTTTATATAGACGATGAAAAAAGGGGCTTTTGCAGCCCCTTTTTTATGGTTTCAATTCAAAATTATCGGCATCTGTCAATACCGGAAATTTCTTGCGAAACTCCGATAATTCTTCACGATCGATAGTAACTGTTTTTACTTCATCGATGCCGGGTGTCAGGCACTCCTGGACTTCTCCTCTGGCATTAACCAACATGCTATCGCCCGAGTACTTCAATCCGCGACCATCGGTACCAACCCGGTTTACACCCGCCACAAAACACTGATTTTCAATGGCGCGTGCCATAAGCAGCTTTTTCCATACGGCTGCACGGGCCGCAGGCCAATTAGCAACGTACAAAGCTAAATCGTAGGCACTTGCATTTCGGCTCCAAACCGGAAACCGCAAATCGTAACAAATAAATGGAGCAATTCGCCAGCCCTTATAATCAATGAAAAGTTGCTCAGAACCGGCGCTATACACTTCATGTTCTCCGCCCATCTGAAAAAGATGTCGTTTATCGTAAAAATATTGGGTACCATCGGGTTCAACCCATACAAACCGATTGTAATACCGATCATTTACTTTTACCATTAAGCTTCCGCAAATAACCGTTTGATGAAGAACACTTTGATCGATCATCCAACGCAGCGACTGTCCCGGCCATCCTTCAGCGACTTTCTGCGGGTTCATTGAAAAACCGGTTGTAAACATTTCGGGCAACACAACAATGTCTGGCTTTTTATTCAGCTGTTCGATTTTTTGCCTGTAACTATCAAGGTTTTTCTGCGGTTGCTCCCACAGAATATCGGGTTGTACAAGTGTAAGCGTTAGTTTTTGTTGCATAATAAACTACTTTATTTTTGGATATTCGAACCGTCCTGAATGACGGGGCGTAGGATTTACACTTTTGTAAAAGTCGATCATCTGTTTAAAATCCTTATTTTCATCATCGCCCGGATACAGCAATTCTCCAAACACAGCGCGCTTTGTAGCATAATCGACCGCAGCTGGCAGAATGGGAATTTCGGCTTTACGTGCAATATAATAAAACCCCTTTTTCCATTTTTCCGTTTTACCGCGCGTACCTTCAGGTGTGATGACCAATACAATATTTTCAGTTTTATTTATTTTCCTCACTACTGTATCGATAAGCGATTTGGGAGATTTACGGTTAACCGGAATGGCCTTCAGCCATTTTAGTATGGCTCCCAATGGAAAGAAAAACAGTTCGCGCTTAATGAAAAAATAAATGTTTACACGCATAATGGTGGCAATAAGCCGACCAAGAAAAAAATCCATGTTGGACGTGTGGGGAACAACAGCAATAATATATTTATCCTGCTTTGGGAATTCTCCTTCGATACGCCACCCCATCATTTTAAAAATGAATTTCGCTAAATAATACATGATACTCAAAAAATAAAAGCAAGAAAAGGAATATTTTTAAAATATCTCCTCTCCTACTAAAGATTTCCGTCGAAAAATGAATTACTCGATTTTTAAAAGTTGACTGTGTGTGGTGTTTTTACTGTACACACGTACAATATAAATACCTTTCAACGCTGAAGGAATTGAAATACGGTAAATTCCGTGGTTACACACAATTGTTTCTGACCAAATTAATGAACCATTCAGGCTAAAAATTCCTAGATTCACGTCTTCGTCACAGGTAAAGCCCTCCAAAAACAGATAATCACTAGTTGGGTTTGGAAAAAGAGCTGTGTGTTGCGAATTGATAACAGAATCCTCCGGGTAACCACTCCACTGATAAACGCCAAGGTTCAGCGGATCGAGCCAATGCTGTAGCTGCTGCGAACTATCGGCATACTTATGGAAAGCAACATTAAATTTGCTATAAAAATCGTTATACGGATAATCGCACGAAGCTTCCCCTCCGGTTAAATCGCCAACTACCTGCATTTTATTGTTAAATAACGCACTACCGCTTGATCCTCCTTCGGTTGTACCCAAATCCCATTTAAAAATACGCCAATGGCTATTTTCGTCGTAAGAATTACCGGGAATGCTGAATGAATAGGTTCCGGCTTTATCAAAATCGAGACTAATCTTTTTTACATCACCAACCGGATGGTGAATACAAATACTATATTCAGGTGGCGCCGACGTGGCCGACCAACCTGCATAGTATGCATTGTAATGCTCAGGAACAAGCTGCAATAATTCCAGCAGGGTAAAATCCAGGACACCTTCCGCATCGTTTTTGGTAGCCCGTAAATTAGAACCACTTAAAGTAAATAAGTTGGGTGAAGGGTAATCTGACTGAACACCATCGCACTCCGGACTTTCATAATTGAAATAGAAGACGGTATTTGCAGCCGAACGCGCATTATCTATACAGTGATTTGCGGTTAAAAGGAATGGACGTTGATCATTGGCTGTATTGTTGAGCATTGTTCCGGAACAAAGCCAACTGTTATCAATAATTAATCGCACAACGGCCCGCTGAACATTGCGGTACAAATCGCCTTGAGGACAGGCAATATCTACTTCGCAATCTTGCGACGATTGCATCCAGCTTTTTTCGTAAGTAACACCAACCTGAGAAATGGAAATCTCTCCTTTCTCCACTTTTCTGGTAGCTATCACCTCAACCAGCACACTATCGGAGAACACAACAGGAAAAGCCGTTAGATCGATGGCATTTTTTGAAGGCTTTATAAACTGACTATCAAACGAATTTTTTAAATCATGGACAAATACTCCGATTACCCCTGCCCGATTAAGCCCCTGCATAGAAAAGTTTACAGCATAAGCATCGGATGCAAATAAAGATGTGGCATAATAATAATAGTTATTCATTTTCTCTTCATTAGCAAGCAAATACATTTTCTTTTCAACCTGAAACGGTATAGCAAATTGATAAGCACCGTTTTCCTTCGCATCAATCTGCTGCTTACTTTTGGGCAAGTCGATTTGTAATTTGTCGATAAAAAAGGCTTCACGCCCCAATTTTCCGGAAAAAATACTTTGTTGGGCATTCAAACCAGCCGTAACAAAGAGGAGCAACCCCAGAAATAGCACTCCTTTGTTAATAATAAATCCAAATGACCGGTTTAAACGGATTCTTAGTATCGAGCAGGCAGTATGATTAGTCATAGAATTAGGGTTAAAATATATTATTGGACAAATTTAATAAAAGAACCGAAGCCACACCAAAAACTTTACTATGCACAGACATCGTTGCAAGTAGTTTTCGGTTTTTCACTCGAATAAAGTAAAACGGAAGCATTATTTTTCAATTATTTACCGACAAGTAAAGTAACATTTGCAATCCTCATTTTGTGTAACCATCATTTTTTTTCAGACTTGGTGGGTTCATTCAAAAAAAGACCTGTTCCTTTCTTCATTAAAATCGAATTAAACTAAGGATAAAGAAAAAACAAGCAGTTATTAACGTACGCATACGTACAAAAGAACGATCATATCCAGAAAACGGTTTGCATTGCATGCATTTTCAGATATATGTCGTATTTTTAACGATAGATTTGTTGATGAAAATGGGAATGCAATCATCTAGTCAAAAAGGGGATAATTCATGTTAAATACTGGTAAACAAACAGTACGCTATATTTTCTTGCTTTACTGAATTATTTTTATCTTTGATAAAACTATTGCAATGGAAACGATTAGAATTGATATATTGAACTCAGAAACAAAAAGATTGCTTAAAATTTTGACTGAATTAAACTTAATTCGGATATTGAACTAAGGCAAGATGACAAAAGACAACTTATCAACCTGCAGGAAGCTAATTTAAAAGGAGAGAGATTTAATGCGCTATTTCGTAATTGGTTTATTATTTATTTTAACGGCTGTATCTGCTTTTGCGAAAGACAAAGTAATAAAAGTTGGAATTCAGCAAAATTTTCCACCATACGAGTTTTCGTCTAACAATCGGATAATAGGTTTTAATATTGATATTCTACATCAACTGTCCGACTTGTTTAGTTACGAATTTGAGTTTATTCAGTCTAACCATGACAGTCTGAAAGCCATGTTGCGCGATGGCGAACTAGATTTTATAAGTTTTTGCTTCCAATCGCAAACGAATAAAGCTGAATTTAGCCTGTCTATTCCATACAATATGGTTCCTTACGGCATATTTGTACCTTACGATTCTCCCATTGAAACGCCACAGGATATTTTAACGAGTACATTGAGTATTGAGAATGAGCAAATTTACAATATGCTGCTTCAAAACAACAACTTTTCGGGCACATTGAATTTAAATAAGTCCCATACTGAATGCCTAGAGGAAGTACTCGCCCGGAAAACTGATGCAGCAATTGTGGCCAGCCTGACAGGCAAATACCTAGTAGAAAAACACAGTTATAAGGAAATACAAATTCCACCTATAAATTTCAGGAATCTTCAATATTCATGTGCTTTTCCCAAAACCGGCGACAGTCTTTTGGTGCAATTTAATGAGGGACTGAATATTTTAAGGGAAACAGGCACGTACAATCGCATTTACCAAAAGTGGTTTGGCGAAATTCATCCCAATCAGGTAACAGAGGTTCAAAAAGTTGTTTTATGGCCATTTTACCTTATGGGAGCGCTAATTGTTATACTAGTTGTAATGTTTGTCATACAGCGAAAGCGCTATTTAGCCCTGAAAGATCTAAAAGAGAAAGAAATTATGATTCGGCATCATGCCGAGAAATCGTTGTTTGAATATAGAAATGCAGTAAACGGAATCATTGACCATTTACCCCACATCATTTTTCTTAAAGATAAAAACAACAAATTTATTCTAGCCAATAAAGCATTGGCTCAGTTACTCGGAACTAGTAAAGAAATATTACTCCAAAATAGTAGTGAAAGCGTTCAGCTGAATGTAAATATGGGACATCTGATTGATTACAACAACAATTCAGACGAGCTCAATAGTCAAAAAATTCAACTGATTGATGCCACCTCGCAACTTCGCAGCTTTGAGGTAACCCGAAGAAAGTTTGTTCGTCCTATGAGCTCAGATCAAATATTAATGGTAGTGGCCATTGATATATCGCGCAGAGAGAAGTACGAACAATTACTAAAAAACGAAAAAGCACTGCTTTCGAGCCTTATCAAGTCTATTCCCGACCTTATTTTCTATAAAAACACACAACTCGAGTATCTTGGCGGCAATACTGCATTTAAGGATTTTAATAATTTTCAAGGCGACCAGGATTTTATTGGCAAAGTAGATCATGAACTTTTCGATAAACAAACGGCTGATCAATACCTTGAGGCCGATAATGAGATTATAAAAAACAGAACAAAAATACAGTTCAACCGCTGGGAAACCTCACCTAACGGCGATAAATTCCTCTACGACACACAAAAAGTTCCAATTATAGACAAAACAGATAAGCTTATTGGCATTGTTGGTATAAGCCGGAATATTACCAAACAGGCAACCATAAAACAGCAATTAGAAAGAGCGAAAACTAAAGCAGAGCAAAGCGACAAGCTAAAGACTCTGTTTTTAACAAACCTATCGCACGAAATACGCACGCCGCTCAACTCCATAATCGGGTTTTCCGACTTGCTAACGGATCCCGACCTAACGGACGACCAACGCGAGGAATTTACCGAACTAATCAGTAAGAGTGGTGGGTCACTACTTGGTTTGGTTGACGATATTATTGACCTATCGAAAATTGAAGCCAAACAGGTGCAAATTAATAAGTCGAAATTCGACCTCAGTCGAATGATCATGGATATTTATGAATCGATTGAAGATTCGCGCGACCAAATACAAAAACGTAGCGTACAAGTAGAATACTACATTCCTGGGAGTGAAGAGCAACCGTTTTACATAGTTAACGATGAGTTTAGAATCAAACAAGTGTTGATTAACCTCATAAAAAATGCATTAAAATACACCACAAAAGGAGAAGTAAAATTTGGTTTCGACATTGAGAACAGTCAGGTCCGGTTTTTCATAAAAGACACAGGTCTGGGTATCCCCCAAGACCAGCAAAGCAGCATATTTGAGCGTTACGACCGAGTACACTCCTTTGAAAGTTTTGGGGGTTCGGGTTTAGGATTGTCTATTTCGAAAAAACTGGTGGAACTACTCGATGGCAATATTGATTTTAAAACGGATGAGTTAGAGGGGTCAGAGTTTTTCTTTACAATACCACTCGATGAAGAATCGCAAAAACAACAATCGGAACAAAGTGAGGCAGGACGTGAATATAACTGGGACAACATAACAATTTTAGTAGCTGAAGATGAGCAAAACAATTTTATGTTCCTACAAGAGACACTGAAAAAAACAGGAGCTGAAATAATTTGGGCAACCGATGGCAACGAGGCTGTTAAAGCAGTGAACAACAACCCCAACATCAACATTATTCTCATGGACATCAGAATGCCCAATATGGATGGCTATCAGGCTACAAAGGAAATCAAAAAAATACGAAATGATTTACCCATAATTGCCCAAACTGCTTATGCCATGAGCGACGAAAGAGACTTGAGCCTCCAGGCCGGATGCGATGAATATATGACTAAACCTATTCGTCCGAAAAAGCTATTGAAAAAAATTAACCAATTGCTTTCATGACTCCACTATCGCTCAACGCACGTATTTTTCTAACCACGCTGCACCGTTACGAGTTAAAAAACGAACGATTACGAACAACACATTTAGCTCAACTCCTTGAGGTATCGAAGGCAGCTATAACTGAAATATCCCGGTCGCTTAGCGCTAATAATTATATAGAATACGAGCCATATCAACCCTATGCAATTACTCCACAGGGAAAAAAAATGGCAGCAAGAATATACGAACGGGTCAGTATTATTGAAAAATACTATTTTATTCATTTTAAAATAGATCCGTATACCGCTCGCAAAGAAGCTTACACTTCGGAGCCATCCATTTCTGATTTAATTATTGATGGGATGAAACGAAATATTCCAACTCCGGAAATAGGTTTGTTTGGCGATGTAGTAAAACCGCCACTCGACTTTACACCCACTACGCTCTTAAAATGTGAAGAGAACACTACCGTGGAACCCATTGCCATTTACACGTCCAGCCAAAGCTACGAAGGATTATTTTGGGCAGAAATAGCGCACTTTATGGGTAAAAAACTTTTTATTGCCAACATAGACAGAGAAGTACGCGCAATACAGATTATTGTTGAAAATGAACCACGTCATATTGGATTTAATGTTGCCGGCAATTTATTGGTTAAAATTGCCGGGCAACAACAAATTCTTTAACCTACTCTTTACTCAGCCTTACGAAAAGCGCACGCCTCTTTCCTATATATCATTACCCCTTTATACTTGTCAATAGTTTGCGGAACTTTTAGCAAATACGTCGATTTAATAATATTATCTGCCAAACGGTCGAGCTTAAAGAACGGCCTGCGTTGCTTCATACCTTTCATCGATTTAATTTTCAGCTTCATCGACATGTAATGCGTTAGTTGATCATAAACGGCTGGCACGTACCAGATTGTACGCACACCACGCGAAATGGCTTCGCCTGACATACTTCCCACAATGCCCATGCAGCCATTGGCAGATGAAGCTACCGGCAAACTATCGGTTTCGGAAAACAACTCCATTGGGTGGCTAAGAAATACCATGGATTTTTTCGTTTGCAAAAGCAACTTTTTACTTAACAATGAAAAGGGCGCCTGCAATCGATCTTGAGTATCGTCAAAATTGGTAATACCATAAATAGTTTCTGAAGCAAATCCTAAATTAACTACTGAATGCCACATTTCACCATCTAATTCATCAATAAACTCCTGAGCATCAGCAACATTATTTATTGGATAGGAAATAATCTTAATATTCGTATTCTTACCGGCAATTTCGCTTAACTGTTGTTGGTATTCGTTTTGAGCTGCACAATGTAGTGTACACTGCACATCTGTGTCACACAGTTTTTGAGCTATCTTAACTCCCAACATATTATCGGCAAACAAAAATAAGAGCGATTCATTCTTTATGAGCTGATAAGCTGGTTTAGGCGCCGGAGTGCTACTAGCCGACCGGGGAACTACATATGTCCAGGCGCCATACTCACCACCAACCCCGGCTGTAGGACACAGCAACTTCATACCGGGTTTTAGGCGTCCCTCTTCCTGCAACATTGAAAGTGCAATAGGAATAGTTGTCCCCGATACATTTCCGTGAACATGCTGCGCATCTTGGTAAAGCTTGGAAAGCGGCACATTCATTTCTTCCGCCACACTATGCAAAATGGCATTCCCTGTTTGGTGCGGCACAATCAAATCGACGTCATCAATTGTCCATCCGACTTTTTCCATTACCTCATTCGACGAACTAATAAGGTTTGGTACTGCCCTACGCTTTACTGCAGGGCCATCCATGTAGAGATTCCATTCTTTATCGACTCCCACAAAATCGATCATTCTCAAATCCTGATAATTAACAATGGCGCCAACTCCTTCATCAGCATCGCTTACCGGAACTTGCGAAATAACGGCTGCCGCGGCAGCATCGCCAAATGTGGCATGGTAAACAAAATCGCGCTTATGATTCAGGAAGTGCGACATTGTTTCGGTATTGGCAATCAAAATATTTTTAATGTCGCTGCGCGATTTGAAATAGTCGAGCGAACGACGCAAAGCAATATTGAACCCGGCACAACCAGAAGTTAGCGTCATGGCCGGTGTTTTATTTTCGGGTGCAGTAAAGTAGCATTTCAATGTAGTGGCAATACCCGGCGCCTGTTCTTGCGGCGATACTGTGCTCACAATCCAACCATCGATATCTTCAGCATTGAGACCAGCATTGTCGAGTGTTTTTTGTACTGCTTCAATCAGTAGATCTAATGAGTTTTCTGCCACATCTTGATTTTGCTTAATTGGTGGCCAAGGGGTTACATGGTTTCGATTATAAAATCCCATTTTGTGCCCTACAAAATATCCCAATGGAGTAGTGTCCGGATTTTTCTCCTTAAATGCCTGATAGTTTTTACTATACTTAATCAAGTCGGGATTGAACCCTTCAATCATGTTTTTGGCCACCGCTTCTTCGAGCATTTCATTGGTAACCTTATATTTTCCGGCCGCATGACCGAATCCTCTAAATATATAATTGAGTTTTGTCATCGTTGTTTATTATTTATTCCATTTGTAACCGTCTCTCCTGAGAATAAGATCGCCCTCCCACTCGTGCTGCACAAAAGGCACTTTTGGCCTATACAGCGAATGGACAATACGCTGAGCCACTTGTCTTGCTTCGAGCAATGCCGGTTGATTAATACTCATCATAGCTGCAAGGCGTTGCTTGGCACTTAGTTTATCAACCATTCCGCTGCTAAGCAATCCTAACATGTAATAAATAGTTTTTGTTTCTTGTTGATGCAACTCGGCAGACTTGGAAGCCACGTAAGTGTGTAATACCCGCTTTGATGCCACATACGTAGATGATCCGGAAAACAGAGCATCTTCGGCCACCGAACCAACTACAAGGAGTGTTCCCGCTATTTTTTCAGAAATGGTATCGGTTACTATTCGAATGGCATTGGCATTAATTTGTATTCCAGTAGCCAACTCATCTGCCGTAACTTCTGTAGCTCTGCTCAAACTTCCCGTAACAGCTGATGTGTGTACCACATAATCGAGCACATCGTATTTTTCATTAATATGTTTTGCAAATTGCGATACATCGTCGCTATTAGCAAAATTGCACTGAATTAACTCATAGTTAGCATTAATTTTATCGAGCCACTTTTGTAATTCCCCGGCCTTTGTTTGATTGGAATTGTAATGCAAAACCAACTCACATCCCTCCTGCGCCAATAGTTTTACAACCTCAAGACCCAATCCGCCTGTTGCTCCGGTTACTAAAGCTCGTTTCCCCTGCAGCGAAGGACGAACCTTGTGTCGTACAGTACGCTGTGGTACAATGTAGGAAAATCCACCATACTCGCCACCCAAACCGCAAACAGAGGTAATAATTTTCATTCCCGGTTTCATACGCCCTTCAGCAGTGAGTAAACCCAATGAAAACGGAACACTGGCTCCACTCAAATTTCCGTACTCCAACTGCACATCCTGATAAAGCTTTTGAGCGGGAACTTTCAAAACCTGAGCAGCCGATTGAACTATCGCATGTCCTGTCTGGTGCGGAACCAATAAATCCATATCATCGATGGTCCAATTATTTTTCTCCAACAGTTGAGTCGATATATTAATAATATTTTTTGTTGCTCGTTCTTTCACACGTCCGGGTCCCATGTATAGGTCACCCCGATGATTTGCACCAAGAAAATCGATCATATGCAAATCCTCGCCATTGCGAATAGCTGTAACTCCCTCTTTACGCTCGGCCTGTTCACGTGTAAGAATAACAGCCGCAGCTGCATCGGCAAAGGTTACATAGGGAACAAAAGATGGTTCGTGCATCAACAACCCCGACATAACTTCTGTGTGTACAACTAATATATGTTTCGCTTCGGGGTGTGTTTTAAAATAATCGATTGCGCGCTCAATATTGATATTAAACCCAACACATGCTGAGTTTAAGGTTGCCGCAGGTTTATCGTTATCCCAATGTGTAAAATGCGCCTTTAAGGTAGCCCCAATGCCGGGTGCTTGCTCAAATGGCGTAGCTGTTCCTGCTAACCATAAGTCAATATCGTCGGGGTGAATTTGAGTATTTGCAAATACATTTTCGATGGCTTTTACGCCAAGTTCAAGTGTTGTATCGGCGTGCTTAAAAGCCTCTTTTACAGGAGGGAATGGCACAACATGGTACCGGTTATGAAATCCCATTTTTTTCCATGCGAAATATTGCAACGGCGAAATTTCTCCGTGTTTATCAACAAATTCCTGATAGGCCGGCAATGCAAGAATGCGCTCCGGATCGAAATCGCCAATCCAGCCATCGGCTATAGCCTGTTCTATTTGCTCATTTGTAATTTTGTACGCACCATGCGCATAACCAAACCCTGAAAAAATATAATTTTCGAACATTGTATTCTTATTATGATGATTCTTTCCCTAAAAATTTACGGATTTTTTTCTGAGCCTCACCAACTAATAGTTGCGCAAACCCTCTCGATTCTGCTATGAAACCTTCCGAAGTGCCATAACTTCTAATAGCACGCTTTAGCAACGATACAGTGGCCGGATTTGTTTTATCGGTTAAACCGGACAAATAAGCAACCACCTGATTTACAAAATCATCGACACTAAAAATTTTTTGTATTATCCCCATTTGCAAAGCCTGAGCAGCCGAAATTTTCTCGGCCGTAAGCATGTAGAAAAAAGCACTACGCCGACCGATGATCTCCGTAAGGCGCTGTGTGGCTCCTCCGCCCGGGATAAGCGAAAAATTCACTTCAGGTAACTGAAACCACGCACCTGAAGTTGAAAAAATAAGGTCGGTACCAAGTGCCAACTCCAATCCACCACCAACGGCATAACCATGAACAGCAGCAATAATTGGAATTTTACAATACTCCATTTGCTCGAAAAGCGATTGTAGATTTTCGGAAATAATGATAGCCTCAGATTGAGAAACTGTGCTAATTTCGGCAAGATCGGCTCCGGCAGCAAAGCACTCGCCTTTACCGGCAAGCATCACAAAAGTATATGGTAGTTTTTCCTGCGAAAAAAAATGCATTAGTTCCTCAATTAAAACTGAGGACATTGCATTACGCTTGGCAGGATTATTTAACCAAAGTACACATCCGTTCCCTCGAATCTCAATTTCTATTTGTTGATAATGATCCATAGTAAAGACAAAAATAATAATTATTCCAGCATAAGGCTGAATAATCGCTGGAAACTATACCTGAAGCATGCCGCAACTGTGCATTTGAAGATTTATAAAAACACAAAAACAATGAATAAAATACGCATTACTGCAATGGTAGCACGAAAAAAGGTATCGCTTATGTGATATTTTCAGGTAACTGATGTCCACAAATCTTGCAATAATGAGCATCTTTAGCATGGCTCATGGATTTGCAATGGTTACAGATTTTATAATCTTCTATATCGCCTTTAAGCATCTCTGCACTAACAATTCCGGTAGGTACAGCTATTATTGCATACCCCATAATCATTACAAGGCTGGCTAAAAACTGCCCGAGCTCCGTTTGTGGCGAAATATCACCGTAACCAACAGTTGTAAGAGTAACAATTCCCCAATAAATTGACTTTGGAATGGATGTAAATCCGTTTTCTGCCCCTTCAACCGTATACATAAAGGAACCAATCAGAATAACTAGTATAACAACTGCATAGAGAAAAACCACAATTTTTTGCCGGCTAGCATGCAATGCTTTCACAATTAGCGATCCGGCCTGAGTGTATTTGGTTAATTTTAAAATACGAAAAACGCGTAAAAGCCGCAATGCCCGAATAGTTGCCAAATATTGCGTCCCCACAAATAGCATAGAAAAATACGTTGGCAAGGCCGCTAACAAATCAATTATTCCAAAAAAACTAAATATATACTTTATCGGACGCCCGTACACCCAGATGCGAAGAAAGTATTCCAGTGAAAAAACAATTGTGATACCCCAACTCCATACAATACAATATATCACCATATTGTTTATGAATGGATTGTACACTATCTAACATAACCAGGGCCACACTTAATATGATTACAATGAGTAAAACCTCATCAAATATTTTTCCTGCCCGGGTATCGGTTTGGAAAATTATTTTGTACAATGCCAATCTGAAACGGTTTCGACGCCTGGCTTTCTTCATAAATTAGTTTGATTAACAGTAATGACGGACTTGAACATAAGTTCGAAAATAGAAAACTTTATCGAAAGTTAGTAATAATAAACACAGATTTGGTTACACGCGAAACAAAAAGAGTAAGAATTAACTAAAGAGATACTGTCTATAAAGTCGCAGTATTCAGTGAATAAGCTCCATTTTCAAGGCTTTCGAAACTCAAAACCGTTGAGTTTACTGGTGTAAATGATACGGGTTTGAGTAAGAGTAACGCAGAAAATGGAGCTTATTGACGGA
>JAQICA010000259.1 GCA_027858775.1 Salinivirgaceae bacterium
ATGTTGAAAATATGAATTTTAGTTGAATTGACAATGCAAAAAAACCAAAAGATTCAATAAAGTTATCAACAGTAAATATCTGGTAATGAGGTAGGTTTAACTTTTCGTGCAGGCACTAATTAATTACATTATATCATAGTTTCATAGGTGAGAAATATCAATCCAGAGATACAAAATCATTAAACATTCACTTAAACCATGAACCTTTTTATTAAATTTCAGAAGTAAACAAACCCGCATTTTGGTGGCTACCGATGTACTTTCTCGCGGCATTGACATAAAGGATATCAACCTTATAATAAATTACGATGTGCCCGGTGATGCCGAAGATTATGTACACAGAGTTGGACGAACAGGCCGTGCGAAATCTACAGGAGTAGCACTCACGCTAATCAATGAGGCCGACATGCAAAAATTCGCAAGCATTGAAAGGCTTATAGAGAGAGAACTAATTAGAATCCCTCTCCCCCCTGAACTTGGAGAAGGGCCCGAATGGAAACCTGACCAAAAGAAAAAGCATTATTCGAATAAGAACAACAGACGCGGAAATCCAAATTCGCAAAATAAATCAAGATCAAAAGGAAATCAAGGATACAATAGGCACAACAATGAGAAAAGAGGTAAATCAGATAATTTTATCGCCCGAAGTTTTAAATACCGGGTTAATTTCAAATAATGACGAATCTGAACCTTCATATGCTTTATACAATGCTGAAGCAAATCTCACCATTGACTTATATGCTTGTCCGCTTAGACCCAAATTAAATGCATGTTACTTATTGTACTTATCATGGCGAGTTCTATATGACCATTAAAATCAAGCACTCAGAAAAGCAGGTAGTTTTCGTGCTGGCACTAAATGAGGCTTTTTTCACAAAAAAAATCCGCAAGTCGCGGCTTAGTTGCCTGCCGACTTGCGGATAATATTTTATTCGTCGAAAATTAATTATCAAGTATGGCTCGAGAAGTATTTCATGAACTGCGAGCGTTCGTACATCTCCGGGTTATTGATTTTTTCGTAGTTTAGTTTCCCCTGGAAATCCTTAATGGATTTGAATGATTGTTTATCCATCCAGTTTTCAAGCTCCGATAGTATTTCGGTTATTTTTTCCGTTCCGTTTTTATAGAGTGCCGAGCAAACTTGTACAGATGAGGCGCCTGCCAAAAGCAGTTTTATCATTGCCTCGCCACTGTGCACACCTGTGGAAGCCGAAATGTCTAATCCCTGAATTTTTCCGGAGGAAATAGCTACCCATCTTAGTACTTTGCGCAAATCTGATGGGTTAGAGAATACTTCTGCCGATTTTATTGATAGGTTGTCGATATCGATATCGGGTTCGTAATAGCGGTTAAATAGCGTTACTGCATCTACGCCAACAGCATTGAATCTGTTTAGGAGTGCGGTAATATTGGTGAAGTTCTGGCCGATCTTAAAGATTATCGGGAGTTTTATCTGTTTTTTAAGTTTTGTAAAAAGCTCGTGATAGATCGATTCCACTGTTGCAGAATCTTTATTCTTGTCGGTTGGTAAAATAAAAACGTTTACTTCAATGGCATCGGCACCCGCTTGCTCAATTTTCGTGGCAAAATCGATCCATTCGTCGGCTGTAATACAATTAATACTGGCAATAATTGGTATATCAACGGCCTTTTTTGCGTCTTTAATCAGGTTGAGATATTGCGATAAGTTGTTGTTTTTTGTGTATTCCTTAATATAGTCAGCAGCTTCGGGGTATTCATTTGCCTGGTTGCTGCTAATGGTATTATTCACTTCGAATGAAATTTGCTCTTCGAACAGGCTTTTCAGTATAACAGCTCCTGCGCCTTTGGCTGCAATATCTTTTATTTTGTCGACACTGTCTGTCAGACCAGAACTACCCACGATCAAGGGGTTTTTTAGCTCCAGTCCTGCAAAATTTGTTTTTAAATCGGCCATAAGTATATTTTTTTTGTTTTTACAAAATTAAACAAATTTTCAGTAAATAGTACTTTTCCGTAAATACTAAAATTTTGATGTGCTTAGCAATGGAACTTCAGTAGCACGGTTTTGCCTTTGTGTGGCTTTCGCTGCCGCTTTAGCGAATGCGTAGGGGGCGAGTCAGGCCTGACCTGTGCACGGCTTTGGCGAAGCAAGGCTTGTCCACTCCGAAAATCAAGGCATTTTCAACGGTAAGTAACTGTTTTCGAAGTGGGTGTAGCACAGTATTACAAACACTAATTGCGTGCTCCGAATATGGAACTTCCCACACGCACCATTGTGCTGCCTTCTTCAATGGCAATTTCATAATCTTGCGACATTCCCATGGAAATTTGGCTAAATGAAGAATCTGTGAAATAGGATTGGTGCAGTTTTTCAAATATGGTTTTGAGTCTGCGGAACTCTTCGCGAACCATGTCCATGTTGTCTGTAAATGTAGCCATGCCCATAACGCCATCAATAAAAATGTTTTCAAGCGCTTTGGGGTCGTTATTTTTCCACTCTTCCTCGAAGCGTTCCATAGTATAGCCAAATTTTGATTCCTCTTTGGCTATATGGAATTGCAAAAGAACATGAATGGTTCGGTTATTATTTTTTGCTTGTTTGTTTATTTCTTTCAGCAGTTTAAACGAATCAACCGCATGAATAAGATGCACAAATGGAGCAATGTATTTCACCTTATTGCGCTGCAAGTGGCCTATCATGTGCCATTTAATATCGGTCGGGAGCTCGGGTTGTTTTCCCTGTAGCTCTTGTGCCTTATTTTCCCCAAAATGGCGCTGGCCTTCCTGGTAGGCCAGTTCAATATCTTCAATGGGTTTGGTTTTCGATACCGCTACTAACGTTACATTTTCGGGGATTGTGTTTCGTATTTGCTGTAGATTTTCTTTTATCGACATTGAATGAATGTTTTAATGCATATTTGTGTGGAACCACAGTAAATTGTATGCCGAATTGCCGACTATTTTCTACGCAATTAACTGTGGTTTGTGTTGTAGAAAACAACCACAAAGATAATTCTTCAGATCTACGAAACTGTCTTTATTCCATATTAATATTGAGCAGAAAACCGACTCCGTGAATATTTTCAATTTTTATGCGGTCGTCTTCTTTAAGGTATTTTCTAAGTTTGGTAATAAATACATCGAGGCTACGGCCATTAAAATAGTCGTTTTCGCCCCAAATTTTCGTGAGTAAATCTTCGCGTTTTACTATTTCGTTTACGTTTTCGCAAAGCATTTGCAGAACGTCTGACTCTCGTTTGGTCATTCTTCGTTTTTCTTTTGGTGAACTAAGCTCCAGGTTTTTGCAATCGAAGTTGTATTGACCAATTTTGTAGATTAATCCGTCCTCTTTGTGCTTGGTTGTGCGTTTAAGAAGGGCCTTTATTCTTAATAAAAGGAGTTCGTTGTCAAATGGCTTGGCCACATAGTCGTCGCCACCTGCATTGAAGCCCTCCATTTCATCATTTTTCATGTTTTTCGACGTGAGAAAAATGATTGGAATATCATCGTCTATTTCCCTGATTTTTTTTGCTATCTCATAACCGTTTTCCGTTGGAAGCATTACATCCAAAATAACCAGATCGATGGGGTGGTTCGAGAATTGCTCCATTCCTTCTTCTCCGTTTTCGGCTTTAAGTACTTCGTACCCGTTTTCTTCAAGGTTGTCTGTTACCATTGTGGCCTCTACCGGGTTGTCTTCAACGATTAATATTAGTGTTTTCTCTTGCATGATGACAGGATTTATTTTTGGCTTTTTTTTAGTTGGTTTATTTCAAAAAATATGAGCTAAGTTACAAAAACAATTTATTTTTTAACAAGTCTTTAAAAGGAGTTTATTGAAAAAGAATATTTTTTTTTCAATTCTGGTTTTTATCCTGTGATTTTTTATGGTGTCAGTCAGTGTTTTATGTTCTTTTCATTATTTTGTTCGCATAGGAATTATTTTTGGGAATAAATAATTGCAAGAGGCCATTCTTCTGTAAATGATAGTAGTAGCGATTTGGAAGGTACTTTTGGGTTGCGATGTATGTGTGTCGACCAGTGCAGCTAAACCTTTTTTAAATTTATTTGGCTCTGTGTGGCATTTTCAATAGAGTGAATATTTCATAATAAGTGTTCGCAGATTACTCTATGAATTACTACCTGGTAGTTTAACGAAGAAATTTTTATTTTGGTTCGTTATACTGGCTTAGTATTGTTTCGAGTGCTTCATCCAATACTTGATTGTGATCAAAAGCGAGGCGGGGCAAGTTGTCGAGAGCAAACCAGTCAAGACTTGCCGCATCGTCTGCCGCCTCAGCTGTTTGGGCAATTTTGGAAGGTGCCGTTCCCCAGAACACTGTACTGATGGTTCGCCCCCGTGGATCGCGACCGGGTTCTGAGTAGGTTTTAAATTGGTTTAAGATAATTCCTTCAATGTTTGTTTCTTCTTTTAATTCTCTGTAGGCGCAGGTTTCCAGTGTTTCGTTCTCATCCAGAAAACCTCCCGGTAAAGCCCATTGTCCCTGAAAAGGCGGGTTTTTACGCTGAATGAGTAATAGTTTGTGTGGTGCTTCTCTGGTTACAATTATCATGTCGGTAGTTGCCGCAGGGCGCGGGTATTCGTATGTGTAGTTCATTTGTTCAAATTCTATTTTATTCGTTTGATGATGCGTAGATGATGTGTGTATTTTTTTGTATCGCGATTGTAAATTCCCTGATGATCGATGGCGTCAATCCGAACTTTGCCCGACGCATGAATTATTTCCTTATTTCCCATATAAATTCCGACATGTGTTATTTTCCCGTTATCGTTGTCGAAAAAGCAAAAATCGCCACGTTCGGCTTCTCCTATAAAACCTACTGTTTCGCCAAGTTTTACCTGCTGCGACGCATCGCGCGGAAGCGCAACTCCTTTTATCTTTAAAATATTCAGGGTAAGTCCTGAGCAGTCAATCCCCATTGCAGTGCGTCCGCCCCACAAATAGGGAGCTCCAAGTAGTTTTTTGGCTAATTCCACCGCGTCATCGTCAACCGGTGTAGTTCCCTCTTTGAGTTGATACGTATGCGAGCCAAACGTGCCCATATTTTTTTCTAAAAATGGCAGTGTACTTCCCTGGGAAATAATGAGCGATTGTTCGTTGAGTTTTACCACTCCGTAAGCCGATGTGAGTGTTTTTTGCACACTACCGGATTGTTTTGAATAAACGGGTTTGTCGATAATGAGAATGGCTTTTTCGTCCATCCACCCGAGGTATTGATCGGTATCTGTGTAAACAAAATACCAGGTGCCCTTTTTATCGATTATTTTGCAGGTTTCTCCAAATAGCATCTGTGTTAACATTTCTGATGCTTCTGCCTTTTGGCTTCTTAGTGGAGCTTGTGCTGCTGCGCAAATGCCATAAATCATAATATACAGTTTTTTGTGGCGTTTGTCTTGTAAATGCCACGCTAAATAATGACAACTGTAAATGTAAGGGTATTTTCACAAAATAAAATCGTTCTATGCAGTAAGTGTATCCACGAAAGTGCATCTTTTTTTGTTGTGCCTCGTAATAAAGCTTCAGAAGCAAAGAATTGCATTCGTGTAGCGATGGTGGATTAAGGCTTGTTTGTATTGAAAATTAAGGGATTCCAAATTTTTGGATGATTGTTTCCGGGATGATTTGCACACATTTATTTGGTATTTTCTTCCATGTCTGAGTTAGAAATCATTTTTATTTACCGAAAAGATGGTTATTTTTGGGCACGTCAAATCATTTGATTTTTTCTTAATCGATATAAAAACGATAGCTATTGATAATCAGTAGTTAACGACATATAAAACCAGGGTTGACGACAAAAAATGCACACGAGTGCCTGTGGTTGACCGATAAATTAAAGGAAAAACAATGAAGTTAATCTACCTGCCGGGTATTTACTATTTTGTGACTGCTATAAATGTAGGTTTCCAAAAGCGCTTTGGAGGCCTCTAATACCCACGTTTTCTTGAATTTTCTCAAATTATTGGGGCAACGGCCTCATTTTCGAAACGATTTTCATAAACGTAACTCTAAAAAATAGATCAATGCAAAAATTAATGTTGGGCGACGAAGCTATTGCACAAGCCGCAATAGACGCCGGTCTTTCGGGTGTATACTCATACCCGGGAACCCCTTCTACAGAAATTACTGAATATATTCAGGCCAGCAAACAGGCCAAAGAGCTTAGAATACACAGCGATTGGGCTGCAAACGAGAAAACAGCTATGGAAGCTGCACTCGGTATGGCCTATGCGGGAAAACGCTCTATGAGCTGTATGAAACACGTGGGACTTAACGTGGCTGCCGATAACTTTATGAATGCCGCCGTTACGGGTGTTAATGGCGGTATGGTTGTGGTTGTGGCCGATGATCCCTCAATGCACTCATCGCAAAATGAGCAGGATTCGCGTATTTACGGTAAGTTTGCGCTTATTCCTGTATTGGAGCCTTCTAATCAGCAGGAAGCATACGACATGACGTATGTTGCTTTTGAGCTTTCTGAAAAGTACAAAGTGCCTGTTATGGTTCGTATTACCACGCGCGTAGCACACTCACGGGCAGGTGTAACTACAAAAGACGTGAAGCCGCAAAATGAAATGAAACTTCCATCAGATCCACGTCAGTTTGTACTGTTGCCTGCAATTGCCCGTAAGCAATATAAAGGGTTGTTGAATAATCAGGTGCATTTTAATACTGAATCTGAAAATTCGTCTTTCAATCAGTATTTTGAAGGTACAGATAAAAAAATGGGAATTATTGCTTGTGGTTTGGGATACAACTATTTGCGCGAAATATTACCTGAAGGCGAATGTAAGTTCCCTGTATTAAAGGTGACCCAATATCCGATGCCTCAAAAGCAGGTGAAGCAAATTGCTGCCGAAACCGAATCGCTTTTGGTTATTGAGGAGGGTTATCCTATGGTGGAAGAGCTGATTAAAGGTTTCCTCGAAAAAGAAAATGTTTCAGGTCGTTTAGACGGGACTTTGCCACGCGATGGCGAATTAAATGCCGACATTGTTGGTGCTGCATTAGGTTACCCAACACATTCCGGTGAGAGCAAGGTGCCCGACTTTATTGCGAACCGTCCGCCAAGCATGTGCCCCGGATGTAGCCACATTGATGTGTATACCGCATTGAATGAAGCGTTGGAGGCATATAGCCCGGGACGAGTGTTTTCCGATATTGGTTGCTATACTTTAGGTGCATTGCCACCATTTAATTCCATTAACTCTTGTGTAGACATGGGAGCTTCTGTTACCATGGCCAAAGGTGCTGCCGATGCTGGTTTAGTACCTGCTGTTAGTGTTATTGGCGATTCTACATTCACACATAGTGGAATGACCGGTTTGCTCGACGCAGTAAATGAAAACTCACCCATAACGGTAATTATCTCCGATAATGAATCAACTTCCATGACTGGGGGTCAGGATTCAGCGGCTCTTGGACGTTTAGAGGCTATTTGCGAAGGTTTGGGAGTAGACCCTGCACACATTCGTGTGATGAACCCCATTAAAAAGAATCACGAAGAACTAGTGGCAATTATGAAGGAGGAGTTTGAATTTGATGGGCCATCTGTTATTATTCCTCGTCGTGAGTGTATCCAAAAGGCCAGCCGCCGGAGAAAAATGGAAGCCAAAGCAAAAATGAAGAGTTAAATATACTAAAACCGAATACAATGAAAACTGATATCATATTAGCAGGCGTAGGCGGACAAGGAATTCTGTCGATAGCAGCCACACTGGGAATTGCTGCGTTGGAAAACAATTGGTACCTAAAACAGGCCGAAACACATGGAATGAGCCAGCGTGGTGGTGCCGTTGTATCGCACCTGCGCATTTCCGATAAACCAATCGCTTCAGATCTTGTGCCATTGGGTAAGGCCAATGTAATTATTTCTGTTGAGCCAATGGAATCGCTCCGTTACCTCGATTATCTTTCAGAAACGGGTTATGTGGTGACTAACGTAAAGCCATTTGTCAATATTTCTGATTATCCGGAAGAGGCAAAAATAATGGAGTACATCAATAACTTGCCCAATGTGGTAGCTATTGATGCCGATAAAATTGCCAACGACCTGAATGCGCGCAGAAGTTCAAACATTGTAATGTTGGGTGCTGCGGCTCCATTTTTAAATGTTGAATTGTCTGTTTTGGAAAGTGGCTTGCGCCAGATTTTCGGATCGAAAGGCGACGATGTTGTGGAAATGAACCTGAAAGCGTTGCACGCAGGGTATAATTTTGCAATGGAAAACAAATAGAGCAAAAAAAAATGATTATAAAAAAGGCCGCTCAAAATTCTTTGAGCGGCCTTTTGCTTTGTATTATGTTTAATTTCTATGAAAAATAGTCGCGCATGCGTTCGAAGATGCTTTTATCTTCTTTTTTCATTTGAGGTTTAAAACTTTCTGAGTTACGAAGTTTCTCAATAATTTTTTGTTCGTCGCGGCTAAGGTTTTTTGGGAGCCAGACATTTATTTGTACCAGCATGTCGCCTCTTCCGTAGCCATTTACTTGTGGTATACCTTTGCCTCTTAATCGAAGTATTCTTCCGGATTGTGTTCCCGGTTCTATTTTTATTCGTGCTTTGCCTTCAATGGTTGGCATTTCGGTGGTTGTTCCCAGTATGGCGTCGGGCATGCTTATGTAGAGGTTGTGGATCAGGTCGTTGCCATCTCTAATAAAATCAGCATCTTTAACTTCTTCAATTACGATTAATAAATCGCCGTTTATTCCTCCGCGGCGGGCTGCATTTCCTTTGCCGCCCACATTAAGCTGCATGCCTTCTGTAACTCCTGCAGGTATTTTAACGGTTATAACGTCGTCTTCTTTTATAATTCCTTCGCCGTAGCAGGTACTACACTTGTCTTTTATGATTTGACCTTCGCCACCGCATGTGGGACATGATCCGGTGGTTTGCATTTGACCGAGGAACGTGTTAGAAATGCGTGTAACGCGGCCTGAACCGTGACATGTGTTACAAGTAGCACGGGCTCCGTTTTTGGCGCCTGAGCCGCTGCACGTTTTACACTCTACGTATTTTTTAACTTTCAGTTTTTTCTCAACTCCGGTAACCATCTCTTTCAGAGTTAGTTTTACCCGAATTCTGATGTTTGAACCTTTACTTACCCGTTGACCTCCCCGGCTACTGCCACCGAAGCCACCGAATCCGCCAAATCCAAACGCATCGCCAAAAATATCGCCAAAAGAGCTGAAAATATCATCCATGCTCATTCCGCCTCCGCCAAATCCGCCGGCGCCTTTCACACCATCGTGACCAAATTGGTCGTATCGCTGACGTTTAGTGTCGTCGCTCAATACCTCGTAGGCTTCGGCTGCTTCTTTAAAATTGTTTTCTGCATCTTTGTCATCCGGATTTTTATCGGGATGGTATTTAATTGCCATCTTTCGATAGGCCTTCTTTATTTGTTCTTTGGAGGCATCGCGTGAAACACCTAATACTTCGTAATAATCTCTTTTGGACATACTATTGGGTTATCTGTTAATTTGTCTTTCGGTTATTATTCGCCTATTACAACTTTTGCAAATCTAATTACTTTATCGTTTAATTTATAGCCTTTTTGTATTACATCTACAACTTTGCCCTTTAGTTTTTCTTCGGGTGCCGGAATTTTAGTTATGGCTTCGTGCAGGTCGGTATCGAAATCGCTGTGCATGGCTTCAATTTCGCTAAGGCCTTTTTGTTTTATAAAGTCTTTCATTTTTTGATCGATGAGTTTCATGCCATCTTTTACCGCCTGCATGTCTTTTGCATCGTTAATGTTGGTTATAGCACGATCCATATCGTCCACTACAGGAAGCATATCTTTAAGTACGTCTTCACCGGCATTTTTGAGCATCTCAATACGCTCTTTCATGGTTCGTTTCCGGTAGTTGTCAAACTCGGCCTGCAGCCGCAAGTGTTTGTCGTTCAGTTTTTCAACTTGTTCGCCAAGTTCTTGTATTTTATCTTCTGCAGTTTCTTTTTTCGTTTTTTTCTTTTTGTTTTTCGACCCTTTCTTATCCTCTTGAGCAGCTTTTTCGTCTTTTTTCTCTTCGTTCTTTTCTTCAGCCTTGTTTTGGGTTTCTTCGGCTTTTTCTTCGGTTTTTTTCGTTGCCTTGTCCTCTTGCTGCTCTTTTTCTTCGTGTACTTTATTTGTCATGTTTCAAATTCATTTAAATTAGTATTTTCCTAACTTCAAAAGCCCTGCCAAATCGGTAAGGGTTTGCCAACTTGGCAGTCGAATGGTTATTTTACGCATCATTTTCGTCAAAAGGAGCAGTAAGCTCATCGAGTATGGGGCTGTTGGCGATGCTTTTTGATGTTTCTACTTTGCGCAGCGTGCGTTCAATGGCTCTGGTGCGTTTGCCGGAGAGGTCGTCCAGCGTATTCATTCCTGTGCGGATGTTTTTCTGTGCTTTTTCTAATAGTCCTCCAAACTTGGTGAATTCGTTTTTTACGGCACTTAATACGTCCCAAACCTCGCTGCTGCGCTTTTGAATGGCCAATGTACGAAACCCCATTTGCAAGCTGTTTAGTATGGCTGCCAGTGTTGTGGGGCCGGTTACCACAATTTTATACTTGTTTTGTAATTCTTCTAACAGTGATGCTTTGCGAACTACTTCGGCATAAATGCTTTCGAAGGGTACGAACAGAATGCCAAAATCGGTGGTGTGGGGCGGGTCGATGTATTTGTCGTGAATATCTTTGGCCATGTTTTTTATGGTCGTGTCCAGTATCTTTTGCATTTGTTCAATTTTTTTCGGATCGCCCTCGTCATAAGCCTCCTGAAGGTTTTCGTAAGTGTCTTTCGGGAATTTTGCATCAATGGGGAGCCATATGTGCGATTGTATGTCATCTTTGCCGGGTAGTTTAATGGCAAATTCAACATGGTCGTTGCTATTCGGTTTTGTTTTTACGTTGGTTTCGTATTGTTGTGGAGCCAGTATTTGCTCAAGCAGAAGCGACAATTGCATTTCGCCCAGTCCACCACGGTTTTTTACATTGCTCAGCACTTTTTTTAATCCGCCTACATCTTGTGCAAGGTTCTTCATTTCACCCAGTCCTTGTTGTACGGCAAGGAGTTGTTTTCCTACTGTTTCAAATGATTGCCCAATGCGTTCGTTGAGCGTTTTCTGTAATTTTTCTTCTACCGTTTCACGCATCTGCTCCAGTCGTTTTTCGGTATTGGCAACCAATTGGTCTTGTTTTTTCTCTAACCCGGCAAACTTTTCTCTTTGTAGCGTGTTGAACGAAGCTACATTTTTATCGAAACTTTCCTGAAACTTGTTGATAGTTGTTGCCAGGTGCTCGCGCGCTTGTAGCGCATTTGCGTTATTTTTTTCGGTTAGTTGTGTTAGTCTGTCATTCAGGGTTTGGGTTAATTGTTCGAGAATGGTGCGCTGGGTTTCGTTTGTTTTTTGGAGTGTGTCCCAAATTAGCTGTTGCATATTTGCAATAGATTGACTTAGTTCCTGTCGGTTCTGCTGAAATCCGGACCACATTTCTTCTTTGTTTTGTTTCAGATGCCGGTTAATTTCCTGACTTAGCAATTGGGTTTGCGATTGGTTATTATTTTTGATTATCAGTAGTACGGTTACGAGCAACGCGATAATGATTACAGCAAGAATTAGGAGTAGAATATCCATAGTGCATTTTTTTGTCGTGATGTTTTTCAGCGCAAAAGTACAATCGTAAATTCAAGAGGCTAATGCAACACAATTAAAGAAAATCATTTTCGGAGTATTAAAATTAAGATTCTTCCTTGGTCTTCTATTGATTTTGTATTGTACCTGTTTTATAAATTCTTC
>JAQICA010000263.1 GCA_027858775.1 Salinivirgaceae bacterium
ATGTTGAAAATATGAATTTTAGTTGAATTGACAATGCAAAAAAACCAAAAGATTCAATAAAGTTATCAACAGTAAATATCTGGTAATGAGGTAGGTTTAACTTTTCGTGCAGGCACTAAGTAGTGCTTGCCCGAAAAGTCCAATTTACTCACAATTAAAATATTTTTCCAATTGTGTTCGTGAGCTAAAGGTTCTGCGTTACGCCCTTTCTGAAAACAGTTATCCAGAGAATCGAGACGCTTTGATTTTCATAAAGGCCAAGCCTTGAACTTTTCAAATCAAGCACTCAGAAAAGCAGGTAGTTTTCTTGCCGGCACTAAATACAAAGGGTTATAGTTCAACGCTGACTCATGGCTGAGTTTTTCAAACCGCTCAGAGGCCTTTTTATTAAGGTTAGTTACTTCATATTTACCAGATCAAAACAATATTCAATTTTTATTTGAACTCTTGTATACAATGCGAGATAGTCTAATCCAATAAATTTATATCACTCGAAGTTTTTTTCCATTGAGCTGCCCGGAATTACGAAACATAAAAATCCCCCGTTTTCAAGTCAATTCCGAAAACGGAGGTTTTTATAACTTGTTTGATTTTTTAGTCTCTGTACATCTGTCAATTGAATACAATGAGCTGCTTATTGCACTACAATTTTCCGGTAAACAGGTTCTGAATTTTTTCGAGCTACTTTTACAATAAAAATTCCGGGTTGAATGGCCGATAAATCGACTACTGCACGATGGGCTTCGCCCACATTTTGATTTTGCAATAGTTGGCCATTAAGGGATATTAATGCCACATACTGAATGGGATCATTCGTATTAGATTGTATGTACACGCTATTTTGAGCCGGTTGCGGATAAATAGTCAACGCCAGTGCTTTGGGGTTTGCGTCTATTTCTAAACCCTCCCATCGCATTTCAATCATGGTTACGCCTGTTTCATATCCATCATTCACGGCAACAAACACGTGCGAAGCCGGCAGGTAATCGACCGGAGGAGTTCCAGTTATGCTCCAACGGTTTTCACCGATGTTTTCAATGTGCATCCAGTCTGGATTTTTCATTAACAAAGCAAAAAGGGCATCATTATCGCTGTCGCTGGCGGTTACTTCAAATGTAAAGGGAGCGCCATACTGCAACTCAATAGAACCATCGCAATTCACCTCGGGGGCACTATTGCCGGCAGGTGGTACGGAGCCAACTATTGGAAACCGAATATTATCGATCCATACGCAGTCGTCGCCTTCCGAAACTGAATAATCTTTTAAGTAGCGCCATTCAAACGTATGTGTTCCGGCACTTACCGGGAAAGATACTCGCGCCCAATCAATTTCACCATCCCACGTTTCAACTGACTCATCATCAATCAAAAATTCCAAATAATCCCACAATGTACTACTAGAAGCATCTTCGCACGACACTTTATACATAAACGAAATGCTATCATCTTCGGGCACATTCATAGTAATCGACATGCCTGTTGTGCCTCCATCTTCAATATCGCCCGACGCAGCGGAGAACAATCCTTCAAAAACACTACTTTCTGCTATTTCCCAAGGTACTTCATCGATCATTGCCCAATCGAACTGCAAAAAGCTACCTGACTCAAAATCTTCCACCACTTCGCCAATAACCGTTCTGTAGGCATACGTATCTGTGGAGTATTGGTCTACATTTACATCGATGGTGGCATCAAATGCGTTATTGTCAATTGTGCCAGGCACCTGCAGGGCAAATTCAAAAATAAAATTACCCGTAGTCTCATCAATCCGATATTCCGTAAGCAATTGTGTAAAGGAGTGGACTTGCTGATTGTCAAAATTAAGCTGTACTTCAACAGTTTGTGGAAGCGCAGCGCCACGGTTGCCTAGTGTGATGGTCAAAAGTACCACTTCGCCCGGATCCATAAATCCATTCCCATTACCTGCATCGGTATCATTCACATACAGGTCAGCCAAATACATTTCGGGTGCTTGTACCTCGTAGGTTTTAGCCATGGAATGCGTCACTTCACCGTCAGACATAAATACAAATTGGAATTCGATACGTTCACCATTCGGTATGGTATCGCTTACGCTGATGTTGATCGCTTCCTGAAGCGTGATTTGCTCCAAACCATCCAGAGCAGGAATTATAACCGACGTTGTTTCCATTTGCACCAACGGGTGTGTGCACGACACAATCACCTGTGTTTCAGAAATTCGGTTTTCACCAACATTCTCAATTATTATTGCACTGTTGTATGTTTGACTGTAAGCGGGAACGGTATCGTTACCAAATAAAATTTCACTTACAATCAAATAACCCTCTTCAGGGGCGGTTAGGGAATGTACAAGGGTGTCTTTCAATGTATTGTAGCCACTATAAATAATACTCAGATCGGCATCGTCAACGAGCGCGTCATGAAACGAAACATTTGCCTCACCTTCGGCATTGGTAACGGCACTACCCAAAAGCTGGTTGTTCTGTAGCACGGCAATATTTACATCCGGAGCCGGTTCGCTATTTTGCAGGGCAAGCACACTCATTTGGCTTTGCCCGAAAGCAACCTCCTGAACAATTTCTACTTCAATATTTCGAGGCTCACTCGTCCAGATTGGGAGTGCCGGCTCGCCCAGCGCATTACAATCATAAAAAACCCAGCGAATAGCACCATACTCGTGCTGGTTGGTGGCTTCAACCCAACCTGCGGTTTGCAGTTTCGAGATAAGATGCGCTTCGGCCAATTGTGGAATTTTATCGGCATACAATGCATTCACAAACTCGCGATGCAAGTGCTGGCTGGGGCCTTCGGTTTGTCCCTCGTTAAACCAGCCATAACGACTATTGCCCACAAATGCCACGGCAAACCGGTCGATTTGCAGCATATGCTCTGCGATACAATCGGAATCGTCGAATGCACCGCAAATACAACCGTGCGTGTAAATTACGGGGAAATTATGTGTAACACCATCGGTCGATTCAAAATTCGAGGTGGTGATATCGCCGTTGTAGAAGCGCATGGCATAATTTGAGTTGCTATGTCCAACATGATGAATAAAGGAGTGACCGCTATTTATTTCGTTCATCAACTGTTCTGCCGACCATTCACTATCGCGATCGTACATAGTTACAAATGGGTGTTCGTCGGGAATTCCTGTAGTGGTGTAACCATTATCGTCGTGCGTACCGTGAATAAGATCAAGGTACTGCGCTCCCCAAGTTAGCGGATTATCGTACATATGCTCTCCGGCAAGCAGTGGCGTTGTCAGCTCTCCCAGAACGGGAGCATTGGTATTCTGCAAACTTTTATGGAGCATGTTTTGCAACTCAGCGGCAGTAGAAAAAGGCATGCGCGATAGTGCCACTTCGGGCAATAGGTCGTCCTCACCGAGTTCACCCCAACGATTATTCTCATTGTTATTCCAGTTGCCGTCCAAAGCCATGTAATAAAGATCGGCCGGAATATTATCATCCTCGTATACACTACTCGACTGCACCAAGCAATAAAAGCCACGATGCGGAATATGTTCCACATCGCCTCCAAGAAGCACATAAAGCACATCGTGGTTTTGATAGTAGTCAATTATAGCATTACGAATTTTCTCTTGCAAATCGTTGCCCGAATAGCTTTGTTCAATTTGGTTTACTGATAAGGTTTCAACCGATAATCCACGCGCCTTGTAGTCGTTACGTAACGGTTCAAACTGCTCGTGAAACTGCTGCGGAGTAATAATCAGGGCATCAATGGCATTGGTGGTCTTATCGGTTTTCGATTGGTATGTATGTGCCATCGCCGGATTTATGCAAAGCAACTGTAAGCGGCGAAGCACCTGTGGTCTTTTACTGACCATTTCTGCACCAACTTTTTCGCACGGAGCGTAGCGAATAGTTATCCGAATTTTAGTAGCCACGATTACTCCCCGATCTTTGGCATTATATTGCATGGGCGAAAATTTCACTTGTGCAATGGAATACCCGTTCATTCGTTCGGTGTTGGCCGTAACACTTTGGTCTATGGATTTAACCAATTCTTTTTTGTAAGTATTTTCATTTTTGATAAACGCTGCACTTCCCTCCACAGATACCGGACGAACATGTTGCATGGGCATAATATCCCGTTTAAGCTGCCACGATTGTTTTTCAAGCACTTCAAGGGTTACATTTGTCAATTTTGTTCCCTGTGGTAAAATAATATTACTGAGCTTGTAAGGGTGAAGCGGATCGCCGGGCGAAGCAATATTTTTTGTTTCATCGATATCGACAATACAGTATTCGTCAATATCGTACACCCGGTAGGCGGAAAAATCATACTCAAATGACAATTGCTGTGCATTTACAGCAGTAAATGCTGCAATGCAGATAATAAAAAGAACATTTCTCATAGCGTTCAAATTAAAAAAAAAGGGATGTAAATATACTTATAAAATAGGTGAGAACAAATTACCTGTTTTTCATCGTAAAGGTGTTACGCAGACTATTGACATGATACTTCACAAAAAAGAGCGTTATAATACACTAATAATAAAACAAATAAGCCAAAAGACTTTGTGTAATCGTTAAAAACATCATCGCACACTATTTATAATAAGATTTGCCGATGAATGGTTCACCAAGAATAATCTTTGGGTGTAGGTTTCATATTCATGCATGATACTTCGGGTAAGTTATAGAAATTTTCGTTTGTAGCTACGGGAAAAAGGTGTCTTTACGGGTGCCCTTAATCATCATTACAACCCAGCCAAAAATAAAAAGATCCAAACTTGGTTCGTAGGAACATGCATGACATGAAACTAGTTTAGAAATACTATAGTGCTTGAATTTGTTTTTTTACGGTTGCAATTTCATCGATCAGCAAACGGCCTCCTACTTTCGAAATTACTTTACTGGCCATAATAGCTCCAGCTGCTCCGGCCTTTTTTAACGACCAATCGTTTAACAAACCGAACAAAAACCCAGAAGCAAATAAATCTCCGGCGCCAGTGGTGTCCACAACCTTGGTGGTTACAGCTTCCACTTCTATAACCTCACCATTTTGCTGAATTAATGCGCCTTTAGCGCCAACTTTCACCACAGCAATATCGACATGTGCAGCAATTTCTGCAAGCGCCTGTGCGGGTTCTTTTCCGGTAAATGCCTGTGCCTCTTCTTCATTGGCAAACACAATATCGACGTACTTCTTCACCATTTCCCACATAAAGTCGTAGTTGGCCTCCACTACATTGAAACTCGCCATGTCGATAGAAACACGCGATCCGGCAGCTTTTGCCAGTTGAAGGGCGCGCCTAAGTAAATCGTGGTTTTGCACCAGATATCCCTCAACATGAAAAATATCGAAACCCTTAAACATTTCCTCCTTCAGGTCGTCGGGCGACAACTCTACTGCTGCACCCAGGTAAGTGGCAAATGTACGTTCACTGTCGGGCGTAATCATAGCCACTGCCTTACCCGTAGCAGTTTTGCTTTTTATGAAATGTGCCTTAATCCCAGCATTTTTTAAGTCGTCGTGAAAAAATGTACCAAGGGTATCGTCGCCTACTTTACCAATAAAACCGGCCTCTCCGCCCAATGCAGCAATTCCATGCACGGTATTTCCTGCCGAACCACCACTTAATTGCTGAACTGGCAAATTTTTCACCTTTAGCATCACTGCATCGCTTTGCTCGATATCAACTAGCTGCATGCTACCTTTCGGAAAGTTGATTTCTTCTAATATTACTTCATCAGGCAACTGGCAAAGCATATCCACAAGGGCATTACCCATTCCAAGAATTTTCTTCATTTTTTTTTCATTCAAATTAACAACGAACTTGTTTAACGATGCAAAATTGCCATTTTTTACCTTGAAAAACAAACGCAAACCCATTAACCTGAATATTTACATTTTGGGAAGCCTGCAGGCCGCACAAAAAGGGGATATTCGAAAGTTAAAAAGACTATTCCGACAAAACGAAAACAGTAACCCACATTAATAAGATTTCAGAGCACGTAAAACATAACCTACCAGCGTCTGCTTAAGCAATCAGCCTCGCATAGAATTGCGAAAAAATATACCCTAAAATAAGGGTCAAACTAAAAAAAGTTGGTATATTCGATCAAACTAACTAAAACCAATGCAGAAGTCGCTGAGGATTGATCCCTTACATAGGGTTAAAAAAGACAGCGGTTTCTACAAAACTGCAATGGGACTTAAATCAAAGCAGTTAAAACTGACAAAACTATGATCAAACCAGCTGTACTTTCCTTGCTTATTTTTTGCACGTTAGCATTAACTGCTAGCACCGACAGCTTGCGCAACGTTATTAAAGGTGCGATGAGTAACGAAAAAGCATATCATTACAATAATTACGCTATTATGTTTCAGAATATAAACTGGGACAGTACTCTGCACTTTGCACACCTCGCACTCAGCCACGCTACTATTCATAATCAGCGCGTACAAGCAGCACGCGCCTACAACCTAATTGGTAAAGGATTGATTTATAAGGGTCGGCTTTCAGAGGCGGATAATTACATCGACAGCGCCCAACTCCTAAATAAAAATTTGAAAAACGAAACATCGGTTGAGATACTTATCAATAAAGGAATGATACAAGAGCACCACGCCATTTACGCCATAGCACTGGAATATTACCAAAAAGCACTCATAGTTGCAGAAGAAATCCAATCAACAACCGGAAAAGCAAGGGCGCTTAACAGTATTGGAATTATCAATAAAGAATTGGAAGACTATGAAGAGGCGCTAAAATCGTTTTTGGGCGCACTGGAAATTGCCGAAAAACAAAATATTATATCCAACAGGGCATTTATAAGTAATAATATTGGCACTATTTACGACCTGATGGGCGATACGCAGAATGCACTCAACTACTATGAAGATGCGCTTACACTGAACGAACAACTGGGCAACACCATGGCCATAGCCTATACCAAGCATAATATTGGGATCATATTTAAAACCTTAAATCAATACAAAAAAGCAGACCGATACTTTCAAAGTTCTCTCAAAACAGCTATTAACCAAAATGACGCACTGGCTATTGCATACAACTACCACCATATAGCTGATATGTATTTACGGCAAAACAAAACCCGACAGGCACTGAATTATGCCAACAAAAGTTTAAAAATTGCGGAGAAACAGCATTTAAGCACCGCTACCTTTCAAAATTACAAACTCATATCGCGTATATATCAAAAAATGCAGCAACCCGATGCAGCATTAAAACATTATACCCGATATACACAACTTAAAGATTCGGTATTTAACAGCCAAAGCCAGAAAAGAATTGAAGATATTCAAAATGCCTATCAGCGGGTGCACATCGAAAAACGAATTGCCTTGCTCGAAAAAGAACAAAAACAGAATCAGCTAGAGCTGGAAAAAAGCAACGCCAAAATCCGAAACCGAAACACCATGCTTTTTATTCTGTCGAGCGCCACAATTCTCATCCTGCTTTTCGGTGGAGTGCTAATAGCACAAATAAAAGAGAAAAAAGAAGCCATTTACAAACTGAATATTCGAAACGAAGAAATAAATCAGCAAAACGAAGAAATAAAGGTGCAGCGCGATAACCTTTCTGAACTCAACAAAAGAATTACGGCACAAAAAGAAGAGATACAATGCCAAAATGAAGCACTCGAAGAACAAAACAAATTGACCGTAGCACAACGGGATAAAATTTACGAACAGAAACAACACCTGACAGACAACATAACTTACGCATCAAGAATACAAAAGGCATTAATTCCTCCAACTCATCTGTTCAAGTCTTTTTTTACCGACTGGTTTGTATTTAACCGGCCGCAAGGAATTGTTGGCGGTGACTTCTACTGGCTGCACGAGACAAACGATGGAATGATTATGGCTGTAGCCGACTCTACCGGGCACGGCGTTACAGGAGGTTTTATGAGTATTTTGGGCATTTCGATGCTAAACGATATTGTGATTAGACAAGGAAAAACACAAACAAACGAAATTCTTGATGAGCTACGGCTACAAATTGTGAACCTTCTTCATCAAGATGAAAAAACAGCCATAAACAAAGACGGAATGGATATTTCTATCATCCGCTTCGATAAAGCCAATCAATCGTACCAATTTTCAGGTGCAAACCATAAAGCCTATATCATCGATCAAAAAACAAATGAGCTCTCCGAAGTAGACGGCGATAGAATGCCCATTAGCATTCATCATAATATGAACGAAAGATTTAAGGCAACTACAGGTTCATTTACCCATAGTGATGTTTTTTACCTTTTTAGCGATGGTTTCCCCGATCAATTTAGCGGAAACAGTAACCGAAAATATTTATATAAAAATTTTAAACAACTTCTTATACAAAATATTGCATACCCACTGAATGAACAACACGATAGCCTCGCAACAGAGTTTTATGCATGGAAAGCCGGGCTGGAACAAACCGATGACGTTATGATAATAGCTGTTAAAATATAAAACATTAACTTTGTTTTTACAAGCTAACCAACCAATGATAAAACTATCAAAAAAATATTACTTCATTCTGCTTGCCATTTTAATTTTTGGAGCATATGAGGCAATGGGGCAGCATACTCTCAGTGGAAAACTAATTACCAAACACTATACAACAGAAGACTACGGGGCAAGTGCGCAAATTTGGTCTGCCACATCAGACGAACGCGACATGATGTACTTTGGAGCTAACCGGCATGTGCTGGTTTACGACGGAGAAAACTGGCAACATTTGCAAACAGAAAAGAAAAGCATTATACGTTCCATTGACACCGACTCGCTCAACCATATTTATGTGGGCTCTTACAACGAATTTGGTGTGTTTCGTGCCCGTCCAAACGGTAGTTATCATTACACAAACTTATCATCCCAACTATCCGACACACTAAAAAACATGCGGAATGTATGGCAAACATTTGCCACGAGTCATGGCGTTTACTTTATTACTGAAACAGGCTTTTACCGTTACCACAAAAACCATATTTCATTTCAAGAGGCCCAATTAAAAGCCTTGTTTGCAGCAAAAGCCCACGATCGTGTTTGGCTAATAGACAAAATACTAGGCATTTGTGAGCTATACAAAGGAACCATTAAACCCATCAGCAAACTAGCACTTTTTGGAATTGGCGATGCGGGACTTATCAATATTGTAGAAGCCAACCATAATGAACTGTTCATTCTTAGCCAGAAGAAAGGTTTGTTCAAATACGCTATCAACTCCAATGAATTAAAAAACATTCCGTTATCGTCGGAGCTTCGGGAGTACATTGATATTAACGCCCTTTACGCCGCAATAAAACTCGACAACAACACGCTGGCACTGGGCACTCTAAAAGGGGGAGTAGCGTTAATCGACACTGCCGGAAATCTTCAGAGCATTATTAACAGTGAACGCGGACTGAATAGCGGAACCATTTACGGACTCTACGCCGACCAATTCAACGATTTATGGGTTTATGGTGAAAATGGCATCACGCATGTTTCTACCTCACTCCCCTTTCACATGTTTGGCCAAAATCAGGGAGTAGAAAACTTTATTACAAAGGTGCTCCAATATAAAAACAAGACTTATGCAGCATCGCTCAATGGATTGCATGTGCTGGATAACCATCAATTAGAGACACACAAAGACAATCATCAAACAGAGAAAATTCCTGAAATATCAGAAAGTTGCTGGGATTTGCACAAAGTGAAAGACCAACTTCTTGTTCCTACCTCTAATGGAGTATTTGCCGTTAAAGGCAATCATGCGCAAAATATTCTTCCTGACGTTTTCGCTTTTTCTGTGGGTTATTCGGCCGATTTTCCCAACAAATTATTCATTGGACTGCGGCAGGGGCTTGGGATGGCCGACATTGATTTCCCGCGCAATGGAGTGCCAAGACTTCGCAATTATAAAGAGTTTCCGGAAATCGACAGCCGAATACTGGAAGTACTACCAAGTGCAGAAAATGAAGTGTGGCTAGGGACGCACACGCAAGGTGTTCAGATGGTAAAATTTACTAATCAGAACCTCTCAGAATATCAGCTTTTTAAATTCAACGAAACGCACGGACTACCGGGCAATAGCAACAACCAATCCCCTCAAATTATTGACAATCAACTTATAATAGGAACAAAAAAAGGGGTTTACACAGTAATTCCTAATGAGGGTAACAAAACAGATCCATACATATTCAGATATGGGCAAGATTGGCACAAATTTATCCCCGATTCACTGGAAGTAGGAAACATTGTGTCAATTGATGATACAACCTATCTTATCAACGGAAAGAAAATAGGATTTGTCAATACACGTAATCCGCAAAAAAAATTACATACACGGTTATTTGACAGAATCAGGAGCGAAATTGCATCTATCAGTTACAACCCCGATCAAAAATTACTGAATATTGCCACATCAAATTCATTTATCATAGCCGACCTTAACATGCACTTTCCGGTGGCACAGCAATTCACTCCGTTTATTCGGAAGGTGAAAATTACCGGCGACTCAACTATTTTCCACGGGAACTTTATTGATTTCACAACAGGGGAAATTCAATCAAAACAAGATCTCAAAACTATACCAGCATTGGACTACATAACAAACAATATAACATTTGATTATGCGTCCGGTTGGTATGCCGATGCCGATAAAACACAATATTCATATAAACTCATTGGCTTCGACCAAAACTATTCGCAATGGCTGCACAAAACACAGGCGAAATACACAAACCTACCCGAAGGAACGTATGAGTTCCTGTTAAGGGCGCGTAATATTTACGGTGAAGAAAGCAACATTGCCACATACCAGTTCGTAATTAACCCACCATGGTATCGCACATTATGGGCGTACCTTCTGTATGCAATTATTGTTTCGGTACTCCTGCTTGGTATACTCAAAGTATACACGTACGCCCTGCGTAAGCAAAATATTCGCTTAGATAAAATGGTAAAAGAACGAACAAAAGAACTGCAAGCACGAAACGAAGAAATAATAATGCAACGCGATGAAATTGAACAACAAAAAGAAGAAATCAGAGTGCAGAAAGATGAACTTGTAGCCCACAAAACCCATTTAGAAGAAATTGTAGAGAAAAGAACTAAAGCACTAAAAATTGCCAAAGAAAAAGCAGAAGAATCAGACAACCTGAAAAGTGCTTTCCTTGCCAACCTATCGCACGAAATACGCACACCTATGAATGCCATTGTGGGGTATGCCGACTTGTTAAGCGAAGAGGAAAATTCGAAAAATATTCCTCAATACACCAGCATGATTACTAGCAATGTAGGCCATTTGCTAAAACTTATAGATGACATTATCAACCTTTCGAGACTTGAAACAGGAGAAACGATTGCATCTAAAGACGAAATAGAGCTCCAGAGTTTCTTCAAATTAGTGTACGCAGAAAGCTCTGACCGTTTCAACGAAAAAGATTTACTATTAAAAATACAGATAGTCCCCAATAGCACTAAAAAAATCTTGACAAACAAAGAACGCTTAAAGCAAATATTCTTCCACCTACTGAATAATGCCTGCAAATACACCGATCAAGGTGAAGTAATTTTCGGGTTACATGAATATAGAGAATCCACCGTTATTTTGTTTGTTAAAGACACAGGAATTGGCATGAATGATGAAGCCATTAAAACCGTTTTCAAGCAATTTTCAAAAGGCGCAGGAAACAACAAACGTTTATACAGAGGCGCAGGAATTGGACTTGCCATTTGCAAAAAAACGGTAGAACTACTAGGCGGCCATATTTGGATCGAATCAGAACTCAACAAGGGAACTACAGTGTTTATAAGCTTGCCGATAAATTAGATGTATCCAAAAGGAAAAAACCCGTCTGGAGACCCATCCCTCATAAATCACAAAGCCCTGTTAAGCAGGGATTTGAAGCGATAAATTGAAAAAAAACGATATTTTCCACTAAAAAAATCTTCAAATATTTTTGCAATAAAAAATCTTTGTGTATTTTTGCATCCGCAATGACAGAAAAATACTCACTGCGAAGGTAAATTGGCCCGTTCGTCTAGGGGTTAGGACGCCAGGTTTTCATCCTGGTAACAGGAGTTCGATTCTCCTACGGGCTACACCAAAGCCACAAGATTTTCTCTTGTGGCTTTTTGTGTTGCTTTTTTTTATACAGCAAACTATAGCATAACCACGGACTATCGTTTTAGATCCACCTGAGGCATAAGGGATTACTTCATAAAGTTGCGGATTTATAGTTTTCTAGAAATAGAAACTCTCAAGACGATAAATAAAAGCCTATTGTTTTACTAGTGTGTTGAACTTATTATGCTTTCAAACTTCATTTTTGCTTGACCAAAAACGAAGCAAAACTTTAGTCCGACAACTGGCGGAAGTGCAAGACTTAGCATTTTAAGCGACCTTCCATTCTTTTACAAATTAAATTGA
>JAQICA010000279.1 GCA_027858775.1 Salinivirgaceae bacterium
ATAATTATTCGTATCATTTATAAAAAGGGCGATATGAAATATTTTGATTCAGATAAAAACTACCGATTGGTTCAAAAAGATAATGTACACGATTTTGAAGTATATAAAAATGGGGAGAAACTGCCTCACATTCCTGACCACAAAACACTATTTAAGTTTTACCCCAATAATGAATACAGCCTTGACTGCTTATTCAGGTCATATTTTTATTTATCGAGCCCGGAAAACTTCAATGATCCTTTTGATTGCAGCACAAACCTTATAAAACCAAACGAATTTTCTGATTTAAACGATTTACAAAAAAGACTTTACCAAGATTTTGGAGTATGCTGCCTAACTGAACAGATTGAGAATCTCTTAATGTGGTCGCATTACACAAATTATTACGGATTTGCGCTTGAATTTAAAGATTTCATATTTCCAAAACCTACCATAGAGGATCTGAATTTGACATCACATAAAGTTATTTACCCTGAGAACCCATGCCAAATGGAGGTATCCGGCTTAAACCCAATAAAATATGCGATTATCACGAAACAAGCATTATGGTCTTACGAGAAAGAGTGGAGAATCATTTGTCAACCCAAACAAAACAATCGAGAATTAAAATTTCAGACTAAGCATGTTAAAGCTATTTATATTGGGTATCGACTTCACGAGAAAAAGAGAGGCATGTTCAATCTCATTAAAGAGATAATACAAACCAAATACAAAAACGCGAAAATATTTATCGTAAAACCTCATAAAAACGAGTTGAAATTGGATTTTATGGCGTATTAATAAACAACTTACATTTCCCTTCCACATTTATTACTATTTATCATTTCTAAAATAGCAAATGGTTATTTACAGCTATTTCACCACTCTAATATTCGATCGAACAAATATTCTTCCGGGTTTGGAAGCAGCTCGGCAGCGGCATTAAGGTCATCTTCTGTTAAATAATGCAGCATATTGAAAATAGATTTTACCTGCTGGCTCTCTGTATCTACTAACCGGGTCTTAATGCGACCGTCGTCATCGCGCAAATCGTCTAAAAACAATGGAATAACCTCGCCGTCGGGCATTTGCGAAACCATGCATTTTGTATGCCCCTGCTCAAAAAGTGTGTACACTCCGCGTCCAAGCAGCGATGTATAATTCAGGTCAAACCCAATAGGACGGGCACAACGCATGGAGTAGCCCAATTCCACCGGACGACACTTTTGGTCGAGTTCCAAAGTATTAATTTTACGCATTACCAACTGGTTAAAAATATGCGCTTTGCTCACCTGGTTTAATTCGGGATGACCATGTTCATCATACTCAAATTGAATGTCTGTAGCGTCTAAATCGTCTTTTTGGAGAAAATGAAAAACCCCTTCGCCAATCATGGCAACGCCATAGAAAATTCCCATCAATCGGCGTTTTACAATACTTGAAATAACAAGCCTCACAATTTTATCGACAGTGATAGATGTCTTATTAAACATTTCGGGAATAATAATCATGGGGAAATGACAAGCCGAAGCAATTTCAAGCGCCAAATGACCTGCTTCGCGCCCCATAGCGCACATAACAAACCAGTTTTGCGATGTACGGGCATCTTCATACACAGTATTGGCCAGTACAACACCGGTTTCTTTGGCCGTCTGAAAACCAAACGTGGGAACTCCACTGGGCAGTGGCAAATCGTTATCGATGGTTTTGGGTACGTGAATACTTTTCACCTCTACCGATTGGCTATGCAGGTAATCGGCAAGTCGTGCCGCAGAAGAGGCGGTATCGTCCCCTCCGATTGATACCAATAATTGAACGTTATTCTTATGGAAAAAATCACTATTAAAATCTTCCGCTTTCGGCTTAAACCGGCTCATTCGAAGCGCTGAGCCACCTATACTAAAAATACGATCGACAAATTCAAAATCAATATCCACCACGTTGGGTGTGGCGCTCAATAGTCCTTGAAAGCCTTCATGCACACCCAAAACACGATACCCGTTTTTAAGAAAAACACGCGCAGTAGTGCTAATAACATTATTGATTCCGGGAGCAGGGCCTCCACCACAAATTATGACGATAGATTTTTGCATAGCATATTTTTTTTCAAAGATCGGATTATTGCATTAATAAAAAAACACCAAAACAAAAAGATTAGAATCTGTAGTAAATCGTTTCAAAAAAACTTTATAATTGTAGGCTGCAACCTAAAATCGCAGGCATACAAATTAGAAATTAAGGTATACTTACGAATGGGAAAGATCGGACACAGGCCCCCATCCTGCCCGACTAAGTTTTATTTAAAATACGAATAATTATGAGAGAGATAACGTTATTACTGCTGCTATTTTCAACAATTTTCGTTTATGGGCAAAACGTACAAGGTAAGTGGAGAACCATAGACCATGAAAGCGGAAAAGCAAAATCGGTGGTTGAAATTTATGAAAGGAACGGAAAGATTTACGGAAAGATTATCGAAGTACTTAATCGAGAAAACCCCGAAGAGCTGATTTGCGACGGTTGCCCTGAAGACTGGAAAAACAAATCCATTTTGGGGCTGGAAATTATCCGAAACCTTGAAAAAGATGACGATGGGTGGTATGCCGATGATGCCATTATAGATCCGGAACGCAAAAAAGTTTACGACTGCCGGCTGTGGCGCGAAGGTGATATTCTGAAAGTCAGGGGCTATCTGGGTTGGCTTTATTCTACCCAGGAATGGGAAAGAGTATCAGATTAACGCAATTACATTTCCCAAAATTGAACGCTTTTCGCTAACGGCCCCCGTACACGAAGTACCGGAGACAAATGAATTTTAAGCTTTCACCTCACCCATTTGGTAAAACCATCAATTTCTAAGCCGGAGTTAACCGCCAGCTGGCGAAAAGTGCTATTTCTCTACGCTCCAACCGCTCAACATAGGTTTTATTTATAATGCTGTAACAATGATTTTGATATTTGCAGACATCATGTAATTACGAAACCGAATACCAACTTCAATCATTGGAAAGGCATGGAAAAAAAGGGATCAGTTGTGGACTCTTTTTAACTAATCTTTTTTTCTTAACAAAAAAAGATACAAAAAAGTCAAGATCAAATTACGCTTCAACCCGCTCTGTTCAATAAATTAAATGACATATAAAAGCTGGACAAGCCTCTTTTATGTCATTTATATTCATTAAACATTCACTCCCACGCTGGCCCGCCAATTTGATCGGGCCAGCCCGCATCAGGCAGATACTCAAATCACCAAAACGACATCAAATTGGAGGGATTGACATAAGTATTTTAAGCGGGCACCTTCCTTCTTGAAGCAAATGGCCGAAGGCAAATTGAAAACTGTTTGAGATAATGCGTAGTAACCTTGTAAAGAATCGATTAACAAGCCAGCATTATCGAGTTTTTTCAATTTAATTTGTAAAAGAATGGAAGGTCGGCTTAAAATGCTAAGTCTTGACTGTTTGCTTCGATTTTGGTCAAGCAAAAATGAAGGTTAGAATTCATCAAAGGTTAATAAACAAAAAGAATATTATGATTAATATAAGTTTCTGTTTAATATTAAAATTTAAGTTTTTTGTAGTCCACAATTTTATGAAGTAACCCATTACATGACAACTAAAAATATTTTTTTGCCATGCAAAATCGATAAACACCAAGAACTTCCCGCCTATTTCATGCTTAGTTACAAACGAAAGCCATATTTTTGTAATAAAAAAAATGCAACCATTAGCAGAACGTCTACGTCCGAAATCGCTCGACGAATATATTGGTCAGGAACATTTGGTAGGTAAGAGTGCTGTACTGCGCACACATATAGAGCGCGGACGGGTTCCTTCCATGATTTTGTGGGGGCCGCCTGGTGTTGGAAAAACTACTTTGGCGCATATTATCAGCCAGCAACTCGACCGTCCATTTTACACATTAAGTGCCATATCGAGTGGTGTAAAAGATGTGCGAAAAGCCATAGAACAAGCCCAACAGGCACAAATGTTTAACGAAGATGGAGCAATTCTCTTCATTGATGAAATACACCGGTTCAGCAAATCGCAGCAAGACTCGCTTTTGGGCGCTGTAGAAGCCGGCATAGTGAAACTAATAGGGGCAACAACAGAAAACCCGTCTTTCGAAGTTATTACGCCTCTCCTCTCCCGCTGTCAAGTATACGTGCTTAATTCGCTTACCGAAGAGCACTTTGAGAAATTATTGACAAAAGCGACCCTTGAAGATACAATTATGAATAAGAGGCGTTTCCAAATCGAAGAGAAAACGGCACTTTTCAGATACAGCGGTGGCGATGCACGCAAGTTTTACAATATTATTGAGCTTTTGGCCAATAATACCGACGAAGATCCAATACTAATTAACGACGAACACGTTACCAACGTTTTACAATCGACAACCGCCCTTTACGATAAACAGGGCGAACAACATTACGATATAATTTCGGCTTTTATAAAATCGGTAAGGGGTAGCGACCCAAATGCTTCTGTATATTGGCTTGCCCGAATGCTTGAAGGTGGCGAGGATGTGAAGTTCATAGCACGCCGATTATTGATTTTGGCTGCTGAAGACATTGGATTAGCAAACCCAAATGCACTACTAATAGCCAATACTTGTTTCGAAATAGTACATAAAATAGGAATGCCCGAAGCACGAATTCCACTATCGGAAGCCACAATATATTTGGCAAACTCACCCAAGAGCAACAGTGCATACTTAGCCATTGACAAAGCCCTTGCACTAGTGCGTGAAACCGGCGACTTACCTGTTCCTCTCCATTTGCGAAACGCACCAACAAAACTAATGAAAGAGCTTAACTATGGCAAAACATACAAATACAGTCACGATTTCCCTGATCACTTCGTCGATCAACAGTATTTGCCCGACAAATTAGATGGGAATATGATTTATAAACCACAAAAAAACCGTCATGAAGCCCAGTTTTCTGAACAACTGCAACAGCGATGGAAAAAAAGATACAAATTTTAGCCTCGCTAAATTACTAGAAAAGAGAAGAAAAGAAAAAAGGTGACATTTTTTTCAGTATTTATAGTCAAAATATTTTGGAGGTTTAGCGAAAGCCTCTATATTTGCAACCGCTTTACGAAAGCAATGACTCAGTAGCTCAGCTGGTAGAGCACGTCCCTTTTAAGGATGGGGTCCAGGGTTCGAGCCCCTGCTGAGTCACAAAAAAAGCGACAATCTGCGTGATTGTCGCTTTTTTTATACCCTATATTTCAACTTTTCAATGTGATCCTTTGTGAGGGTGCGGGCGGCAAAAAAGTACCGCTACCAACTAAAAACACTAAGGCTTTGTAGGTCCTTTCAACTTTTTAATGTTCTTTTCCTTAATGAAAAGAACCAAAAATCAAGACTTAGTTTCTTTCGCGACCTTCTTAGCTTTTACAACCGGAATTAAAAGAACTCACGGATGCAATAATCGATAATTCTTCTCAT
>JAQICA010000090.1 GCA_027858775.1 Salinivirgaceae bacterium
ACCGTACCGATTGTTTGTAATCAGGTTATGTTCAACTACTGCCGAAACACTTCCACCTGCCAGCGTTGCCAAACTTAGGCCTCCGGTATTATCGTAGAATCCATCGATAGTGTTTCTACTAATTACAATATCGTTTTCTCCATCGCTCGTTCCCAGGTTTATTTGCGGACGGTTTCCGTTTTCTGTATTGTTTCTGTAAAAGTTGCTGTTTGTGATGGTTGGCGACGACGATGCTGTAGCTGATGACGCAACGCCCGAACGTGCATTGAGAATGAAGTCGCACGAATCAATTACAGGGTTGGAACCCAGCATGTTTACAGCTCCACTTCCATTTGCAGCTGTTGCTTTATAAAATATACATTTATTAATTGTTACGTCGGAATAAAGCAGTTTCAGTCCACCGCTGTGCATGAAGTGGATATTTTCAATGGTTGAGCCGTTGCTCTCGTCGAACGTAATACCTTCGTAACCCTGTAGAGTATCGGTAGCTGTAAAAACCGCATATTCAGTTGGGTTGGCAAGCATTACGCCTTCGATACGCAAAAGGCCATCGCTTGCAAAAAATACGGTGTCGTTTGTTTCTACCAGCAGCGTGTCGTTGGCCGAAATGGTTATTTCGCCGGCTAATTGATAATTTCCATCTACTACTTGTGCCTGCTCGGTGGCTTCAACCAAATTGGCAAAGTTCACAGCTATACCTGTTCCTCCTGTGCTATATTGTCCGTATGCAATTGCTGTTGCAAATGCGAAAATCAGTAAAAGTGTTTTTTTCATAGGTTTGAATTTTTTTTGTTCTTATTGTGTCTAATCTGTTCTAACAGATACGAATATAAATAGTTTGCAAATTTGCATCTTCTTTAATAGGAGCAAATATACTGCCAGATGTGAGTTTATTCACCCCGGACGTAACGCATTGTGGCTCTATGTGTCGGTTAAACTGTTAATACCAGTCAACTCAACTAACCAATTTATGCATATGGTTTTTCTTACTCATTACAGTTTGGGTTTTATTCTTTCATTGTAAAAAGTAAAAAAATCGCGCTTTATTTCGTCCCGTACCCTGCGAAACTCGCTGAGAATTTCATCCTCGGTTCCCGTAGCCTCGGCCGGATCATCAAAGCCAATGTGTAATAACTGACCTACCTTACCTGTAAAAGCGGGGCAGGTTTCCCGAGCACCACCGCATACCGTAATGACAAAATCCCAGGCCGTGTTCAAATATTGGTCTACGGATTCTGAATTGTTTTGTGAAATATCGATTTTCTCCTCTTTCATCACTTCAATTGCTTTCGGATGCACATAGCCCGATGGTTCGGTTCCTGCCGAAGCAAGTGTCAGACGGCTATCGAATGATTGTAAAAATGCCTGCGCCATTTGGCTGCGACAACTATTACCCGTACAAAGTATAAGTATTTGCATTACAATAAATATTTTAAGATTCAAAGATGTGAAATTCCAGCACAATTATCGAATATTTATGTTATACTAGCAACCTTTTAATTAAAATTGGCACTGTTGTTATGTACTTCTTGACTAACTATCCCTATATTACAGTTTCTGTAATTGCGTTTACAATCAATATTCCGTTAGGCTACTTTCGAGCCAAAACCAGAAAGTATTCAGCAGCCTGGTTTCTGTGGATTCATGCCTCAATTCCTTTTATTGTTTGGTTCAGAATTACAAATGACCTGGACAATTGGATCATTATTGTCAATGTTTTGCTGGCAATTTCAGGTCAGTTGGCCGGAAGTTTTATCCATCAAAAAAGACTACAAAAGCGATAACCTTTAATGACGGGAACATGTTTTTGTTCAATTAAATAGGGTGTTTTTGTCAAACGAAACTGTTTTCATACTAGTCAAAGTTGATATTTTTCGGAACACTCCAAAAAAAAAAGAGGCTGTTCGAAAAAGTGAAGAAATCTTAAGTCTCTTGATTTCCACTTTCGGAACACCCTCTTTTACAGTAAAATCATTATTTTACCGTTGCTATATCTTAAATGTCCTCTCTTTCAATTCGTACACGTGAATCTACGGCTACTACTTTTTCTTTCGATCCCAGTAATGGGTTTAAATCCATTTCGAAAATTTCCGGAGCGGCAATCATCAGTGCACCCACACGTGTAATAATTTCTGCAAACTGCTCTTCATTGATGGGCTCTTGTCCGCGAGCTCCCTTAATAATTCCGTAACTACGTAAGTTACGAATCATACCTAACGCTTCGTCATGCTCAATGGGGGCAAGGGCTGTATTTACATCTTTTAGTACTTCAATAAAAATCCCACCAAGTCCGGCAAGCACCATGTGCCCGAACTTGTCTTCGCGTTTGGCTCCAACAAACAGCTCCGTTCCCGAAAGCATGGGTTGCATAAGAATTGCCGTAGTGTCTTTTATTTTCATCATACGGTCAAATTCTTTGGCAACTGTTTCTGTATCATTAACATTCAGAACTACACCGCCAACATCTGATTTATGTACAGGGCCAACAACTTTCATAACGATTGGGAAGTCGAGCTTTTCAGCCTCTTGAACAGCTTTTTCTTTATTGTCCGTTACCGCTTCTCCTGCACGGAAAATTCCCGCAGCATCCAACAGTTCCTGAACTTTTTCGGGAGCCAGATACCCGTTGTCGGCATTGTTAATAATCGACCGAATCTTTTTTTCATCTACGGTCGGTACTTCAGCATATTCTCCAATGGGTTCAGGGCTGTGGAATACTTTTGTTAAAGCATTTCCAAACACCACCTCGTCCGGGAAGTTGATGCGCCCTTTGGCTATAAATGCTTTAATTTCGTCGGCCACATTTACCACCGAAGGTAGAATGGGATAGATGGGTTTTTTACACTGTTTCATTTTCTCATCGAGCAAGTCGTACACATCGTATACAGGACATAATCCCGGACTACCAAATATTACGGCCATTCCGTCGATGTTGTCGAAATCGTTTTCGCATGCGTCGATAATGTGGCCGAGCTGCTCTGCTGTGCCCGTAGCCAGGAAGTCAATTGGGTTGGCTACCGATGAGCCGGGATATAACTTTTCGAGTAACGCATCGGCTTTGGGGCCCTCGATATGAGGAATTTCCAGCCCACCATTGGAAAGTGCATCGGTAAGCATTACTGCGGGGCCGCCCGCATGTGTTATAATGGCAATGTTTTTTCCTTCGAGTTCAGGGTGCATAAAAACGGAAGCTACGGTTGCTAGTTCTTCGCGCCCGTTGCAACGAACAATTCCTGCTTTTTGGAATAGTGCGTTTACGGCCACATCGGAGCTGGCCAATGCGCCGGTGTGCGACGATGCAGCACGGCTTCCGGCTTCTGAACCGCCTGATTTGATGGCCGCAATTTTACACCCTTTGCGAATGAGTGAACTGGCATGTTCCAGTAACATATCTGGCTTGTCGATATTTTCGATGTACAGCAGTTTTACTTTCGACGATTTTCCTTCTTCGTATGTTTCATCGAGGTGCTTCATTACTTCTTCCACACCCATTTGAGCGCTGTTGCCTACAGAGTAAACGCTGTTGAATTTTAATCCTTTGGGCACGCCGGCTTCCATAATGAACACCGCCGTAGCGCCTGAACCGGAAATAAAGTCGACGCCCATTGGGTCGAGTTGTGGAATAGGCGTGGTAAATACTCCGTTATAGTTTTGGTTTAGCACACCTATGCAGTTGGGGCCGATTAGCGCACCGTCTACAGCGTTGACTTTTTCAACAATTTCGGCTTCTAACTTTGCTCCCTCTTCGTTTTCTTCGCTAAAACCTGCCGATAAAATAATAAATGCTCTGGTTTGTTTCTCCTTTGTCAGGATATCAATTGTATCGGGGCAAAATTTTGCGGCGATGGCAATAATGGCCAAATCGACCTCAGGTAGTTTGTTAATATCGCGATACGATTTTATACCCTGAACTTCGTCAAGTTTGGGGTTGGCAACATACAAATCGCCTTTAAAATTTCCATCTATCAGGTTTTTTAAAACCTTACCGCCGGGCTTCTGGATGTCGTCTGAACCTCCAACCACCACAATGCTGCGTGGGTTAAGTAGTTGCTGATTAATCATTGTATTGTAGTTATTTTAATTATCAAAATGTGCACAAATATAGCGAATTGCCTACAGCCTTAAAACCGATTGCCTATTCTTTTGAACATATTCTTCGTCGGGTTCTGTTTTTTGCTTTCTGCTCGTTTCGTGCTAAATTTCGCCTTCCCGTGTGTTTGTAACCGATCTTAGATCTTGGATTTTAGATGTTAGATGGGGATTCTAGTTCTTTCGTGCTAAATTTCATTTTTCCGTGTATTTGTTACTGATATTTGATTTTAGATGCGGATTCTGTTTTTTTCGTACAAAATATCACTTTCCCTTGTATTTGTGGGTGACCTTAGATCTTGGATTTTA
>JAQICA010000138.1 GCA_027858775.1 Salinivirgaceae bacterium
TAGAACTCGATGCTGAAAATAACGGGAACTATGTGACCATGGGTGTCAGTCAATTACTGTCTGTTCCCTTTGCCAATTATGCATTTTCGGGCAATGCCGGGGCAAGTGCCTACGAAGTGTGGCTCGGCCTTGGTAATATTGGAACCGAAGACAATTTTATTAATTCACTTACCGGTCCCGACGGAGAACAGGGCGAGCCCGGTATTTCGGCGTATGAAGAGTGGCTAGCATTGGGAAACACCGGAACGGAAACGGATTTTCTGAATTCGCTTACGGGAACCGATGGTGAACCAGGAGTCGATGGATTATCGGCCTATGACGTTTGGCTCTCGTTGGGCAATACGGGCACCGAAGAGGAATTTATTAACTCGCTCACCGGTCCCGAAGGAGCTCAGGGCGAGCCCGGAATATCAGCTTATGATGTGTGGCTTTCTCTTGGTAATGAAGGTACGGAAGAGGAATTTATCAATTCCCTTACGGGTCCATCAGGTACGTCATCGTGGACCGACGGAGAAGAGGCTGTTAGCACTACAAAGAATGTGGGAATTGGAACAGCCAATCCGACCTCTAGTCTGCAAATAATAGCTCCAGAAGGCGTAAAGGCAGGAGATCCTATTTTTGAAGTGAAAAATGCTTTTGGTAAAACGGTATTTGCCGTTTATGAAAATGAAGTAAAAGTTTTTGTCGAAGATACTACAACTGCCTCTGGCGGCTTTACTGTAAATAGCCGGAATGAAATAGACGAAACACAAGAGTTGATGGCCGTTGGGCCACAGCAAACAGTGGTTTATGTCGATGAAAATGCCAAAGAATCGGTAGGCGGCTTTGCCATTTCCGGGCGTACCGCTACCAAAGGTGTAGCAGATTTGTTGCGTGTAACATCAGGTTTGACCGAGTTCTTTGTTGATGAACCGGGTACTAAAGAATCAGTAGGTGGTTTTGCTATTTCGGGACGTACGGCTTCAAAAGGCCTGGTCGATGTGGTAAATATTACACCATACAGCACCAATTTCTACGTCGATACCACAGTTGCAAAAGAGTCTGTAGGTGGCTTTGCTATCTCAGGACGCACAGCAACTAAGGGTGTAGGCGATGAAATGTTTAAAGTAGTGCCGGGATTTACCGAGATTTTTGTTCCTGCAAGTGGCGCAAAAGAGTCTGTTGGTGGTTTTGCCATCTCAGGTCGTACCGCTACGAAAGGCGTAACCGAAGATCTGCTTAAAATGACATCTGACTTAACGGAATTCTTCGTAAAACAACCTGCGGTGAAAGAATCAGTAGGTGGTTTCGCCATTTCTGGTCGTACCGCCACAAAAGGTTTGGTCGATGTATTGAACATAACGCCGGATTATACTCAATTTTTTGTTGATGAACCGGCTGTAAAAGAATCTGTTGGGGGCTTTGCTATTTCAGGTCGTACAGCAACTAAAGTAACATCGGGTCAGGAAATCTTTAAAGTTACTCCCGGGTTAACTGAAGTTTTTGTTGACGAACCAACAACGAAAGAATCAGTAGGCGGTTTTGCCATTTCGGGTCGCACGGCCGGTAAAATTAGCGAAACCTATAATGTGATGCACGTACAACCCCAAAGCACCGATATTTACATTAAACCGAATCAAAATAAAATGTTGCCTGATGGTTTCCGTATTTTTGGAATGAATCCGTTGGATATGGCAGCCGAACCGGTTGAGTTTTTCAATGTGTCGGAGCAAGGTGTGGTTGTCAATACCAATATGATTGTAGCGCCTAAAGTTGTGACTTATGATCCGATTAATGTAACTCAAACTTCTGCTGAGTTTAGTGGTGCCGTTACAGATACAATGAATACCTCAATAATGGACTTCGGGTTTGTCTATAGTACGGCGTCTGCTCCAACAATCGAACTTAATCCAACAAATCCTGCAGTTGCGGGCGTAGTTTCTGGGGCAGGAACTTTTGATAGTTTTACTGCATTTCTATACGAACTTGCTCCCGGAACAACTTATTATGTTAGAGCTTTTGCAACAAATGTGGATATGGTGACTGGTTATGGCGTAGCAAGAACATTTACTACCGAACCACCGGTATCCGTTTCTTTTAGTATTACTGATGCGGTTACATTAGAATCAATAACAGATGCCCAATTAACTTATACTCCGTTTAGTGGAACTTATACCGGAATTGAAAATGAACCGGGCAATTATACATTTGAAGTGGTTTTAGGTGAATATGATGTTGTTGCGCGTGCATTTGGTTATATGGAAACTTATTACTCCGGCATTGTTGAGGCTGGTGGCCAGACTGTTGATCTTTCTATGACTCCTGCCAATGTTACATTTCGTGTGACAGATCCGGAAGGAAATCCTGTCCCCGATGCATTAGTGCACTTGGAAGATCTCGGCGGTCAGTTATTTTACGAACAGCCTACAAGTAGTCTGGGGAATGCTGCATTTGGTGACGAAGTTACACCGGGTGATTATAATTATACCGTAGATGCATTTGGTTACGATGTGGCTTCTGATGGTCCCTTTACAGTGACATCAGGTCATGATATTGTAAATGTCACTCTTACTCCAGGTCCATCTTACACTGTTACATTTAAAGTTGAGCGTGCAAACTCAACAGACCCGGCTGTTGGGGCGACGGTTAATGTTTCTGAAGGATACAAGGGAGGTGATTCTAAATATTTCCAGTTGGAAGGAACTACCGATTCACAAGGAAACGTAACTTTTGATAATTTGCCCGAAGGTGGCAATTATTCTGTTAGTGCGGAATACACGGAAGAAAATCCTTACATATATGAGTGGGGTGGTACTAGTATTACAAACCTTACTGGTGATATTCTTGAAGAGACTATAAAATTAGTAACTAGTGGTGGAAAAAAAGAAAAACAATAGCCTTGCTGGTTACTGTATTTTGATAATTTAAAATAAAAACTATGAGAATAATACTGTTGGCAATAGCAATAATTGCAACTACGACGGTTCGCGGACAAGAGGCCATAACTTCTGCGGGAGATATTGCTCAAAATGATGGGTATATCTTAAGTTGGGGCGTTGGCGAGGTGGCTATTGAGACGTTTGCCCAAGGTGACTATATTCTTACTCAGGGGTTTCAACAAACGAAGTTGGAGGTGGTTTCCATCACCGATTTCGATGAGCAGGGAATTGGCATTGTTGCCTATCCAAACCCCACAAGCGATTTTGTCACTCTGAAATTTCAGGAGGAGAATCTTGCCGATTACGAATATCAGGTGTTGAATGCCGAGGGAAGAGCGCTTGTGCAAGACCATTTTAAAAATGATGCTACCGAGGTTTCATTTATAAATCGTGAGGCTGGAGTCTATTTTATACGAATTCTTGACGGGCTAAAACCCATCAAGACGTTTAAGATTGTTAGGAAGTAATACGATGTGAAGCTATTTTTAGTTCAATTCGTTTTACACGACAAAATAAATAATTGCAAAACTCGAGGCTATCCTATTTGGGTGGCCTCGTTTCGTGTAATCTGTAGGCATAGCGTAAGCTTTTTGTCTTTATGTTTGCGAATTTTGGGCGCTAATCGTTCAATTTTATATCGGGTGCTTTGCTTTTATTTTGTTAACTCAACTGTGCTCTCTGTGTTAAACATCCGTTGCAGGTCTTCAATTACTTGATTCGACGGCATGTGGTAATCGTACTTGCCCCAAAAATCTGGTTCGTAATGGAAATGCCTTTTGGAGAATATTATTTGGGGATTGATGCGCTCTTTTATGGTGGGCTTTTCCACATTAAGTGTGTCGGTGTTTACTACGTATAGCGATGATTTGGTGCGGTAGCGTTGTAATTCTGATTCGCATTTGTTGTTTATCGTAAAATCGAGTTGCGTGGTGATGAAATGCAAATAGTACGTATCTTTTTTTAGTCGATACCTGATTGTGTATTTTGCGCCGGTAGGGATAATTGTAGTGTTTTTGTTGATAAGGTCGTGTAGTTTATGTGTGCGGTTTTCAGCGTATTCGAAAGTAACTCCGGCAAGCGCTTTCCTTTTTGCATCAATGAGTAAAATGCCTGTGTAATTAGCTTCGGAACCGGGTCGGGGTATAAAGCGTACTTTAAAGATTAGTTCGTTGTTTTGGTATGTTGGCTCAATTAGCTCGAAAATATAATTTGTAAACGTTTTTGTGTGTAAAAAGTCGGGCTGATAGCGAACAATGTCAAGTAAAAGGGCAGTGCGCAAACCCGCCTTAATTTTTAACAGCAAAGTGTCGTTATTTGCTTTGTGGAATGTTCGGCTTTGCTCTCTTGTGATGTGTTCCTGATTAAAAATTCCGGCATAACTATTTTTAAATATTTTGAGTATGGCTTCGGAAAAATATTGGTAGTTGTTGTTCTTCGTGACCTCTTCCCGGTAAAACGATGTATAGCAAACCGCATGGTGAGGGTACGTTTTCGGAATATTTTCAATTGTTTCTTTGATTATGTTGTTAGCTGTTGTGGCAGTTACAATTATTTCGTCTAAACTAATGTTGTGCTTTTCCAGTTGAATGTTCAGTGGCTCATATTTTAATGAGCCAACCGGAAGGTGCTGTGTTTTATAGCCCAAATGCGAAATCAATAAGGTATCTGCGATGAATTCTTTGTGGTATTTGAGTGCGAAAAAGCCGTCTTGGTTTGTAATTACACCACGCATCGAATTTTTCAGGTAAACCGATACATTCGGAATAGGAATTTCATTTTCGGTTATCGTTCCTGTGATACTGTGACTTGTATTTTTTGTTTTCGGAGGTTTGAAAATAATATGACGATTTTTTAAAGTGAAACTCATATGCTGCCCATGGGCAATAAGCGTTACTAATTGTTGAAGTTGAATCTTTTTCGCATTAGTGCTTATTTTTTGTGTGACGCAGAATTGCTCCGGATTATATGAAAAGTAATAGTTGTAGTTTGTACTTAACGAGTCGAGTATTTGTTTAATCTGTAATTTCTCAATTTCTATGGAAATTGTATCCGACAGTTTTGTTTGTTGACCCAGCGTGGGCTTTGCAATGTTGACGCAAAATAGTGTTATTAACGCAATGGACAGGAATTTATTTCGCTGCCACATCCACGGAAGTGTTATGTGTGATAGTATTCTTTGTATAATGATTGCAACGTTGCTCATAGTGTGCTAGGGTTTTGTGCTCAGCAAAACGGTACCGTTTTTATTGTTGTATTCTAAATTGTGTGTTTCTGCAATGATCTCGATGACTTCAGAAAATGTTTGGTTGCTAAAAGTTGCTGAAATCAGACGTTTCCCAATTGCACTGTCGGCAAATAGTATTTTTCTTTCGTAGCTGTCCGCTATTAGTGCGCATGCCTGTTCCAGTGTTGTGTTATTGAAATTAAAGCGGTGCAGTGCCCAAGCTAAAGCGTTGGGACTAATGCTTTTTTGCTTGAACAGTGTGCTCTCTGTAGCTGTGGCACTTTCATTTGCATAAATGTTTTCCTGTGTAGCTTCAGTTTTGTGTGTAATGTTTACACTTCCCTCTACCACAAATAGCTGATCGCAGTCGGTGGTTCGCACTAAAAACGATGTGCCGGTAACGGTAATGTTGCTGTGCTTTCCTTTAATGGTAAATGGTTTGTTTTTATCGGGAGTAACTTGAAAATAGGCTTCTCCAATGAGTTTTAAACTGCGTGTTTTCTCATTAAAACGTGTGTCTAAAATCATTTGGCTCCCTTTTTTTAGTGTTACGGTACTTTGGTCGGGAAGGGATATTTCCATGCGTGTTTCTGCCACATAGTTCTTTTGGAAACTCTGGCTTTGCAATACGACGATTAGGCTTATAGCCGCGGCAAAAACAATAATCGAAGCTGCCAATGCCATTGTTAAAGGCTTTTTCCATTGCCTGATTTTGGTTTCGGGTTCAGTTTTATTTATGCGTTTATTCATTTTTTCCCACGCAGTATCCGTATCGAATTGAGTGCTGCTTCGGTTCAAATAGGCCTTAACGGTGTTTACCTCTTGCTCCAGCCCGGAGTCTTGTTTCATTTGTGCTTCAAAAGCCCGGGCTTCGGCAGCAGACAATTCTCCCGAAATGTATTTGGAAATGGTATGGTCGGTGTACTGGTTCATTTGTTTGTGTGTTTAAATGTTAGGCGTAGAGCTGATAGTGTTTTGTGCATGTCGGCTTCAACTGTTTTTACTGAGATGGCTAGCTTTTCTGCAATTTCTCGGTACTTGAGCCCTTCATTTCTGCTCAAATTAAAAACTTTGCGGCATCTTTCAGGCAATTCCTCAATGGTTTTATCGAATAGCGTTTCATATTCTTTGTCCATTAGCAGACTTTCCGGCGTTGTGTGATGTTTTGTTTGTTTGGCGCTATCTGCATATTTTTGTTTTACTTGTAAATGGCGTCCTTGTTCTATCCACAGGTTACGGGCGCTGGTGCGCAGGTACGATTGTATAGAGTCGGTAATTTTTAGTTTTTTTCGTTTTATCCATAACCGGTAAAATACTTCCTGAGCTAACTCTTCACTTTCTTCTTTGTTTCGGGTCAGCGATAGCATGAAGCGGCATAGCGGTTCGTACTCAGAGCGAAATAGTTTCTCGAATGCGTTTTTATTGCTTATGCTTAACCGATTTGTATGTAGGGCTATTTGTTTTTTCACATCCTGTGCATATTTGGTGTAAATGGTTTTTTGTTAGCTAGTGCCAGCACGAAAACTACCTGCTTTTCTGAGTGCTTGATTTATATGTTTATAATTTTGATGGTCATATTGAGCTCGCCATGATAAGTACAATAAGTAACATGATCTTTTATAATTGTCTAATAATAAATATCGTTCGAGACTAAATTTTAGTCATGACTCGGTTCGAAAAGTTCAAGTTCAAGGCTTGGTCTTTCTGAAAATCAAGGCGTTTACTTTCGTAAATAACTGTTTTCAGAAAGGGCGTAACGCAGAAATTGGGCTTTTCGGGCAAGCAATAGGTGACGTTTTGGTTTGTATTTTCAATTGCTCTAAAACCCGCAAGTATTTTTTTGTACAAAATGCTTGCGGATTTTGGCTTACTGCAAATATCCAATTTTTTAGTGTATACTGTATTTCTGAATAGTTTATTTATTTGCTTTCATTGGGTTTTGCTTCTTTTAAAATATCTTCAATTGCTTTATTGATGTCTTTATTTGGGTCGATAATGTTGTTTTGTCCCCAGAAATCGGTATCGGCAAAGTCGCTTATTTTTTCCGACAAAACATCGCTGGCATAAAAACGGTCGTGCTGCGCAAAAGGCTTTACACCTTCCGTAACTCTGTCGGTAATAACCATTTCTGAATCGATTGTGTATTTGCGTTTAAAGAGTTTTCGGCGGTAATCGCATTTGAACGAGACGGTGCCACGGGCATAGTTGAAAAATAGTTGGTCGTTTTTCAGCTGGTATTTTATGTGATAGGTGGCTTCAAAAGGGATAAAAGCCATTGAAGCCGGTTTTTTATAAAGAAAACGACGTTGTGTTTCCAGACTGTTTACCATATTCATGCTGAAAAATGCTTCTTTAAGGGCAAGGTTTTCAACGTCTATATAAAGTTTTCCATCGTAAAGAGGGTAGTTTACATCTTTGGTCTGTTTAAAGTCAATTACATAATGTGTTCTGTTATCGATAATTACAATGTCGGCAAGCTCAAACGTGTAGAATTTCAGAAAGTGCTGATTGAGAATAACCGAAGGGTTTTTAATTAAGTCGAGGTAGAGCAAAACGCGTGGGCCGCCTCGTAATTTTACCAGGAGCGTGTCAATATTATCGTGATTGATATTTTTTCGCCCTTTTTCTATATGAACCTGATCTGTTCCAAACGGCGATACGTAAGGCGCTTTGTATATGCTTACAACGGCTTCGGCCAACGTTTGGTAGTGGTTTTTCGTGTGTGTGCTTTCGCGATAAAATGACTTTAATATAGTGGGGTCGGTGTTGTATTTTTCATCTACGTTGCGTAAAATTGCCTCGATTATATCGCGCGGATTTTTGGGCGTGGCTGTTATCTCATCCAGTGTAACTGTTTTCTTTGTTAGTTTTATTATGTTTAACTTGCTCTTGCTCAGATTGCTAATTGCCACAATGCTAGTTGTATAGCCACTGTAGGAGATCGCAATCTTATTTTTGAAATATCGGTTATCAATTTTCAGCGTGAATCCTCCTTCATTGTTGGTTACTGTACCAATGTTAGTACCTTCAATTGCTAATGCCGCATATTCGAGTGATTTTCCGGTTTCGCCGTCAATAACTTTTCCCTTGAAAGCGTGCGCCTGGGCACTACTTACATTAGTGCATCCGATGATCAGCAGAATGGTTGCTGCCGATATTTTAATTGCATTTATAAATTTTGATGTTTTCATAATAAATAGTTTTAGCGTTTATAAAAATGTGCTTTTTAGCTCGTCTATTAATAAGACGTGTGTAGGTCTGTTTACCCTATGAAAAAAAATACTTGTTTGCATACTTTGCTAAACATCAGCTTAATGTAGGAGGCGATGATTTTTTTGGTATATTTGATAGGTCGTAAAAACGGCCACTAATCCAAAAAAGCTATAGATATGAATCGAATTTTATTTTTACTTACTCTTTTTTGTAGTGTATCGGTTTTTGCACAAAGCACCGACCCTACGTTTGATTTGAGAGATGTTGAAGGAACAAATTATGTAACTTCTGTTAAAAGCCAGAATGGCGGAACTTGTTGGACACATGGCGTTATGGCTTCCATCGAAGGAAATTTATTGATGTCGGGACTTTGGGCAACTACCGGACTGACCGGAGAACCCGATTTGTCGGAATATCACCTCGATTGGTGGAATGGTTTTAATAGCGAGTATAACCAGGATACTATGCCCGACGACGGTACCGGCCTCGATGTGCATTATGGGGGCGACTACCGTGTTACTTCTGCCTATCTGGCTCGTGGCGAAGGTGCAATAGCTGATACTACTAACTATGATGCATGGTATAATAATGCACCTCACCGATTTGCCGAAAGGTACAATTACTTTTATGTGCGCGATATAGACTGGTACACCATTGGCGACAATTTGGAACGAATACAAACCATAAAAAATAAAATTGTAGAATACGGCGTAATGGGAACTTGCATGGCCTACGATGGTCAATTTATTTCTTCTTATATCCATTATCAGCCACCCTCAAGCGAAATGGAGCCAAACCACGCAGTTGCAATTGTTGGATGGAACGACAATAAAGAAACCGGAGCACCGGAGCCCGGCGCATGGTTGGTGAAAAATAGCTGGGGTTCAAATTGGGGCAATAGTGGCTATTTCTGGATTTCGTATTACGATAAGTGGGCCGGACGGCATCCTGAAATGGGCGCAGTTTCGTTGTACAATGCTGTAGAGCCATTTTTCGATACCATTTATTATCACGATTATCATGGATGGCGCGATACGAAAACAGATGTTACTACTGCAATGAATGCTTTTGAAGCACAGGATAGTTTGTTAATAAAGGCCATCAGCTTTTATACTGCAGCAGACAGTGTGGCATATACAGCTTCGGTTTACGGAGCGTTTGAAAATGAAGAACTCTCTGATTTATTGGGACAGGTGAGTGGGGCTATTCCTCATACCGGATTTCATACCATCGATTTACTTGAGGAAATATTGGTGTTCGGGGGCGATCGGTTTTTTATCGAATTGCAGCTCGATAAGGGCGGACAACCATTTGATCGCACATCGGAAGTGCCCGTTCTGCTTTGTGGCGACAGCAAAAAAACAATTGTGCGTTCTACAAGTCGGCGTGGGCAAAGTTATTATCGCGATGCTGACAACCAATGGGTCGATTTTTATGATGAGGGAGAGCCGCTCTGGGTAAATACAGGCAATTTTTGCATGAAAGCAATTGCTGATTTTTATACCGGTCCGCTTGTAGGTAATACCAATTCGAAGGAGTCAACATCCACGGTGAAAGTGTATCCTCAGCCCGCAAATAATGCGGTCAATTTTGTGCTTACGACAAATAATATGGCTTCTGGAAATATACAAGTATTTAATACAGCCGGCCAATTAGTTGAGACCTATTCTGTATCGGGCGAAAGCCACTTTTCTATAGCTGTTAATCAATTACCTTCGGGTGTGTATTTTTACCGAGTGCCTACGCAACATGGGTTAATGCACGGAAAATTTGTTAAGAATTGATTATTGGATTGGAAAATAAAAAAGCTGACCTAAACAGTCAGCTTTTTTTACTCGCGCAATGTTTCTGTTTATTTTAACACTGCTTCGTAGTAATTGAATTCCATTTTAACCAGTTCTTCGTAATCTTCTGCAAGGTCTTTTATGTCTTCGTCGTTGTAGAACCAATTAATTTCGACCTCAAATCCCTGATTGTACAGATCTTCAAGTTTTTTCAGTATTTGCAAAATAAACTTTGAGGAACTTGTATTGAAAAACTCAATCTTGAAGTTTAATGTCGTCTTTTTTCTGGGTTCAACCGCATAGTTTTCCAGCCAATTCATTATGGGTTTATACACTGCAATAGCGTTTTCGGGAATCGAGCGTCCGTAAAGCTCAATTTTTCCTTCAGCGCTGTTTAGTGACATTCCCGGGTGCGAGTGCGTAGCTTCGTAGTTTATATCGCTAATCATTTTGTATTGTGTTTTTTAATGGACTGGGCTACTTCTGTTGCAATTTGGTCGCACAGTTCCATGTCGTTAGCATTAGGAGCGCAGCGTGCCTCAGCTTTGGGGCCAAGGTGCTCGAGATTAAGTTCTTCTGCCCATTTTTCCAATACACGATATCCTCCGCCACCCCACGATGAACTTCCAAATATGCCCAGCGCGCGGTTTTTAATGTACATGTTTTTTAGTTTCTCAATAAGTGAGCCTACTGCCGGGAATATGCCGCCGTTGTAAGCCGCACTGCCGATTATGAGTCCGCTGTATTTCCAAATGTCGCTAATTATGTATGACGCATGGGTTTTTGATGCATCGTAAACGCGAATGTTTTTTACTCCGTTCTCGCTCAACGTACGTGCCATGCGGTCGGCCATTTTTTCTGTGTTGCCGTACATCGATCCAAATACAATAACAGCACCTTCTTCTTCTGGTTCGTACGACGACCACTTATGGTATTTATCGAGAATATAGTCGATGTGGCAACGCCAGATTGGTCCGTGCGTAGCTGCAATTTGTTTAATTTCCAATCCGCCTAACTTGGAGAGTGCTTTTTGTACCTGGTTTCCGTATTTTCCTACAATATTGCTGTAGTAGCGGCGTAGTTCGTCTTCAAAAAAGTTTAGGTTTATTTCGTCGTCGAATATACCACCGTCGAGTGTCCCAAAGCTGCCAAAAGCGTCTGCAGAGAAGAGCGTTTGGGTTGTGCTCTCGTAGGTAACCATAGTTTCGGGCCAGTGCACCATGGGTATCATGTGGAAGTTAAGTTTGTGCGTTCCCAGATCAATGGTGTCGCCTTCTTCCACTTCATAATGATTTTGCTCTATGCCAAAGAAGCCTTCGAGCATGGGGAAGGTTTTTTTGTTTCCCACAATTTGAATATCCGGGTACTGATTTACAATTTGCTTAATGGCTCCACTGTGGTCAGGTTCCATGTGATTGATAATCAAGTAGTCGATAGTTTTTCCGTCAAGTATATCGTCTATTCTTTCTAAAAAGTCCTCCATGTGTCCGTACTCAACCGTGTCGATAAGCGCAACTTTTTCATCGTTAATCAAATACGAGTTGTAGGCTACTCCGTAGGGTAGCGGCCATGCATTTTCGAATAAGTGTGTCCGACGGTCGTTTACTCCTAAATAATAGATGTTGTCGGCTAGTTTTACTTCCTTCATTTTTATATTATGTTTATGTTTTACAGTTTTCTTACTCTTCGTAGAAAGCTTCGCGACCCGGGTAAAAAAGTTTTCGAGCTGCTACTGCCGGCGGAAACAAATAGTAGACCACGTTGCTTTCTGAGCATAATTCACCTGCAAAATTAAAAATTTGGGCATGAATAATGGCTTTTTTCTCTTCTTTTTCAATAAGGCGGGCGCGTACCGTAATGGGCTGCTCTTTTTCGATTTTTACTGCTTTTAAAAATTTGGTATTCAGCTCAATGGTCATGCCCGACGTGGCTGTTTTTACCACCACTACCCAGTTTGCTATTTCATCCATGAGCGTGGCCTGAATACCGCCATGCAATACGTTATGGAATCCTGCAAATTGGTTTTCCGGTTGCCATTGGGTCGTAATTTCGTCGCCATCTTCGTAGAAGTCTAGTTGTAGCCCGTTGGGGTTCTTAGGTGCACATCCAAAACAATTGTATCCTTCGAGTTTGGCATATGGATTTGCTAATTTTTTCATTCCTGTACTTTTCGTTCAAAGGTACTTGTAATCTTTCTTTTATAATAATTGATATGTATATTAATAAACAAATGGCCGCCGTAACATCTGTCGGGCAGCCATTTAATTGTTTTTTCTTTATCAGTTATAATATTTCCAGATGTTTTTTGTCGGTAATTTTTTCGCAATAATGGCATTTTAGTGTTACCAACTTTTTGTCTTTTACACGAAAACGAGTGGAGATATTCTGGTGGTTTGTCACACATTTCGGATTCATGCATTTAGCTATTCCGTGTATCTCATCGGGCAAACCCACTACCTTTTTTTCGGCTACTTCGTAATCGCGAATAATATTGAGTTTTGCCTCTGGGGCTACCAAAGCGATGCGGTTAATTTCATCGTCTTCAAAAAATTTGCCTTCCAGTTTAATAATGGCCTTTTTTCCATACCGTTCACTTTTCAGGTTTGTCCCAAATGTAATTTGGTTTTCCAGTTCATCGAGTTTCAGAATCGACAGCACATCGAAAAGGCTGTCGGCAGGAATGTGGTCTATAACGGTTCCTTCGTTTATGGCGCTTACGCTTCGAGTTTTATCTGTCATTCCTACGTGTTTTATTTGAATTTGGTGCTTTGCTATCGCAATCCTAAAATAGATGAGATAATGGCCTGGCGCATGTAAACGCCATTTAGCGCTTGCTCAAAGTAATAGGCTTTGGGGTTTGTATCTACATCTTCGTTAATTTCGTTTACACGTGGTAGCGGGTGCAGGATACGCAGATTGTCTTTTGTTTCTTCCAGCATGGCATTGCGCAGTATATACACATTTTTTACTTTTTCGTACTCAATGGGGTCGGAGAAACGCTCTTTTTGAACGCGGGTCATGTATACAATGTCTGCGTGGGGCAGGGCATCTTCTAACACATCGTGTTCGTAGTATTTAATTCCTTTTTCGTCGAGGTAGTTTTTATAGGTATCGGGCATGCGGAGCGAATCGGGCGAAATGAAATTGAAGGTAGCATTGAAATTCGACATTGCCATCATGAGCGAATGCACGGTTCGTCCGTATTTGAGGTCGCCAACCAGTGCAATGTTTAGGTTTTCGAGCGTTCCTTGTGTTTTTTTAATGCTGTACAGGTCGAGGAGGCATTGAGTGGGGTGCTGGTTGGCTCCATCGCCGGCGTTTACCACCGGCACCGGGGCTACATCGCTTGCAAAACGGGCACTTCCTTCCAGTGGGTGGCGCATCACAATGAGGTCAGAATAGTTACTTACTGTCAGAATGGTGTCTTTTAACGATTCTCCTTTTTTTACACTGGACGATGAGGCGTCGGTGAAACCTACTATTCTGCCACCCAGGCGGTTAATAGCGCTTTCGAAGCTTAGTCGGGTGCGCGTAGAGGGCTCAAAAAAAAGGGACGCGATAACGTACCCTTCTAATAATTGTTGCCTTGGATTTTTTTCAAAACCCTCTGCAATTTCAATTAATTTGAGGTAGTTGTCTCGCGAATAGTCTGTGATGGAAATCAGGCTCTTGTTCTTCATAAAACTGAGTTTGTTTGCATTAAGCATAAATATCTTAAAAATATCATTTCAGACATGTGTCGTACTTTTCGTACTCACAAAATTTAGGTAAAAGTAGAACAAGATTAGATGCATGTCAATATAGGATATCAACTTTGTTTTTCGTATTTTTGTAGTCTTTCCCTGTAAAAATACGATTTCTTAGAATTTTTTTCTGTTTTCGTTCAATGTTTCTTCCAGTTCAGGCAAAAGGCTTTTCTCTCTTCGCAATAGTTTATTGGTTTCTCCTTTTGTTGATAGTTCCAAAACCAGTTGTTATAATTCGTCTGGTGCAAATGTGTGCAAATCGTTCATTAATGCTTGTGTGCCCATCATTGTTTTGGTTTTTTGTGTTTGCTTTTATCAAAAATACAAACCTAACAATCAGGTTAGTTTTCCACCCGGCGGACGCGACGAACACAGCGCATGTAATAATTATTTAAAACCACATCTAATATCTAACATCTGAGATCAGCCGCAAATACACGGAAAGGTGAAATTTAACACGAAAGAAACAGAAACCAAATATTCCTCAATTACCTCAATTTCTCAATCCCCAAATCCCTCCAGAATTCGCGATGTGGAGCATGCTTTTGCATAAAAGAAAAAAGACCCAAAACA
>JAQICA010000155.1 GCA_027858775.1 Salinivirgaceae bacterium
CCCGTACATACTTAATCGATCCAGACGGAAAAATAATTTATGCGAGTGCCGGTTATACGAAAACAGAATTTGAGGAATTATTGAGTCAGTTGGAAGGTTTATTTTAGGACTGGCATGAAGCTGTCCCGGAGCTTATTCACCGGATACTCCGACTTTATAGGCAGGCTCTAAATAGTGCATACTAGTAAACACTGGAAATTAGGTTGTGTCCAGTAATGAAACTTCAAGAGTAATGCTCTCCTCGGAATTTGGTGGCTTGGATGCTTTGAAAAAGGCGTGCTGAGAATGATTGCTGTTTTTGAAGTGGCTATAACACAGCTGTTGGAGCTTTCTTAGAGGCACGAAATACCGAAGTAGCTTTGCAATTTTAAAGCTGATACATGGATATACAAACAAAACATAGCAGACCTATAGTTTTTTTCGATGGTACATGTGGGCTGTGTAGCTTCAGTGTTCGTTTTATCGCTGAGCACGATTTCGAAAAACAGTTTTTGTTCTGTCCCCTTCAGTCGGAAATTGCCACCAAAATTATAGGCAAACACGCTGAAACTATATCTACGGTAGTTCTTTATCAAAATAATAAACAATATACTGAGGCTGCAGCAGCATTTGAAATACTAAAGCAGTTAGATACCGGCTGGCGTTTTTTGCTTGTATTTCGCATTCTGCCTATGTGCTTCACAAATTGGCTTTACCGAATTGTGGCGAAAAATAGAAAACGTTGGTTTGGTACTCCAAAAACGTGTATGTTACCATCTGTAGAGATTGAACTCTTAGAGAATCACACGAGTAGCGTGTCTGAAAAGTAAAATTGAATGATTGGCGCTTATTATAACAGGTACTCTATGCGAATACTATTAGTCTGATTTTACTTTCTTATAATTTTTATTTCGCCGCCCAATCCAAGTTTTATTATAGAAGAGCCTTGCCCTTTAGTTACCTTGTCTTGCTCGTATTCGGCAACATAGTCACACTTATCCAGCAAGTTTTGATCTATCTCATCGAAGATGGCTGGTGACGAATCACCCGAAAAATTTGCAGATGTCGATACAATGGGTCTTTTAAATTGTTTTATCAATTTTTCGCACCAAGGATGATTAACCACGCGTATACCAATAGTACCATCGGTAGCAATGAGGTTTGATGCCAGATTTTTTGCCCCGGGTAGAATAATAGTCAATGGCGATGTTGCAGTATCGAATAAATCGTATGCTATTTCTGGAAATTCTTTAATGTAGGAGTAAGCCCTGGAAAGGTCGTCGACCAGTATGAGCATACTTTTAGATGCATCGCGTTTTTTAATTTTGTAGATTTTTTCTACTGCTTCTTCATTGGTTGCATCGCACCCAATGCCCCAAATTGTATCTGTTGGGTAGCAAATAATACCACCGTTTAGTAGTGTTTCTTTTGCTTTTTTTATGTCGTCGTGCATAAACTCTCAAATAATAATTCGTACTGTTTTTTTCTTGCCGAACCGAAATTTGTCAAGCACTAAATGGCTACATTGTGTTCTCTCAGCGCTTCATTCAGCGAAGTTTTTTTATCGGTACTTTCTTTTCGTTTCCCAATGATGAGAGCGCAAGGTACATTGAATGTGCCGGCATTAAATTTTTTGGGAATCGAACCTGGGATAACTACCGAGCGCTCAGGTATTACACCTGAAAACTCTTTGGGTTCCGATCCGGTTACATCAATAATTTTTGTGGTTTTTGTAAGAACGACATTTGCTCCTAAAACAGCTTCCTTTTTTATATGTACGCCTTCAACCACTACACACCGGCTGCCAATAAATGCGCCATCTTCAATGATAACCGGTGTTGCTTGTAACGGTTCCAGAACGCCTCCAATGCCCACGCCTCCGCTGAGGTGTACGTTACGTCCAATTTGTGCGCAAGAGCCGACCGTAGCCCAGGTATCAACCATGGTGCCGGTGTCTACATAAGCTCCAATGTTAATGTACGACGGCATCATAATAACATCTTTTGCAACATAACTCCCATGACGGGCTATGGCGTGTGGAACTACTCGTACACCCTTTTCTTTATAGCCGTGTTTGAGCGGAATTTTGTCGTGAAATTCAAATGGTCCCACTTCGATGGTTTCCATTGTACGCATTGGGAAGTAGAGAACTACAGCTTTTTTAACCCATTCGTTAATTATCCATTCCTCATTTACTTGCTCTGCCACACGTATTTCGCCTGCATCGAGCATGTTAATTACTTCGGTAATAAGTTGTTGGCTTTCCGGATCCTTTAACTTGGTTCGGTTTTCCCAAATTTCGTTTATTTTGGTTTTTATCTCTGCAATTGTCATGGTAGTTGTTTTAATAGGTTCTTCTCTATTGGGCGCCGATTCGTATTTCTTGAAATGGATGTCTTTTATTCGGAGTTGTAAGTTTGTTTTGTTTCTGAATGTATTTTCATCGATGCTGTAGCAAATACTGAAATTCTCTTTGTTTGAAACATGAAGGTAGTGTTCGGCCTGATTAAATGCTATTGACGGGAATAGTGTATCGCCACCTTTTTTGTCGGTTAGCATGAGCTTAATATGTTTGCCATCTTTACCCACAGTTCTGCTAAAGCCTGAGTCATATAGGTTCTCGGTAATAAATACAGGTGTCATGTTTTCCGGACCAAAAGGTTCAAATTGCTTTAGAATTCGGAAAAACTTGTCGGTAATCTGGTTTAAGGAAATGGCAGCATCAACATGGATTTTTTGTATGGTCTGGTCGGGTTTTATTCTGCTTTCAACAATTTCTTCGAACCGTTTCTTGAAAATATCGAAATTCTCTTCTTTTATAGATAGCCCGGCGGCATACATGTGTCCTCCGTAATTTTCGAGCAAGTCGCCACATTCGGTAATAGCATTGTAAATATTAAATCCGTTTACGCTACGTGCAGATCCGGTAATGAGCCCGTTTGAACGAGTGAAAATTATAGTTGGTTTATAGTAATGTTCTACCAGCCTTGAGGCTACAATGCCAATTACCCCTTTGAGCCACTGTGGGTTGTAGAGAACAATAGTTTTTTTATCTTGTAATTTTTCCTGAATAACCACATCCAAAGCTTCGCTGGTTATTTGCCGGTCGATATCTTTTCGGTTATTGTTTTCGTCATTTATCGAGCTGCTGATTGTTCGAGCCTCGTCAAGGTCTGTGCACACCATTAAGTCAACAGCTTTTTGGCCGCTATCCATTCTTCCGGCAGCATTGAGACGTGGGCCTATTTTAAAAACAATATCGGAAATCACAATATGCTTGTCGAGTTCCGATACTTCCATAACTGCCTTCATCGCAACGGATGGGTTTTGGTTTATTTTTTTGAGCCCATAATGTGCCAGCACCCGGTTTTCTCCAATGAGCGGCACAATGTCTGATGCGATGCTTACCGCAAGTATGTCAAGGTACTCGTAGGCAAGCTCCATGTCTTTATTTTTGTATTGCAGGAAACCCTGAACCAGTTTGAACCCAACACCACAGCCACTCAACTCTTTGAACGGGTAATTGCTGTCGGGTCTTTTAGGGTCTAAGATAGCATGGGCTGCCGGTAGAATTTCGTCAGGCGTATGGTGGTCACAAATTATATAATCAATATTTTTCTGATTGGCCATTTTTATTTTTTCAATGGCCTTAATTCCGCAGTCTAATGCAATTACTAGCGATATATTATTCTTTTCGGCATGGAGAATACTCTTTTCAGAAATGCCGTAACCTTCTGTGTAGCGATCTGGTATGTAGTATTCTATTTGTTGATGAAATTTTCTGAGAAAAGAGTACATCATGGCTACCGAAGTGGTTCCATCTACATCGTAATCGCCATAAACAAGTATCCGTTCATTGTTTTTAAAAGCCTTGTCGATTCGTTCCACTGCTTTTTGCATGTCGACCATGAGGAACGGATCATGTAAATCCTCTAGCTCTGGTCGGAAAAAAGCTTTTGCTTCATCATAAGTTGTGATGTTTCGTTGTACAAGCAGTTGAGCCAGTGTACTATCTATATCGAGTTTTTCTGCAAGCTTTTCAATTTGTTCGGGATAACCTTGTTCTTTTAAAACCCATTTTTTCTCTTCCATAATGCAGCACAATTTTCTTTCAGGTAGGTGTTGCAGCCTGACCCAAAAAACGTAACAGACGCCACCCCAAAATGAAGCGTAAAGATAGTCATAATATTGATGCAAATAAAACCAAAATATAACTAATAAGGTGTATTGTTTGTTTGTTGGTGCTACGTATCTATTAATGAGCTTTTCGCATTTTGTATAGTTTGTGAATTAATTAAGATGGTTGTCTTTCTTAGAAACTGTTGCTAATTCTGTTTGTGTTAAGCGGAAGATTTATTTTGTTCTTTTTGGTGGCAACGTTAATAAATCTCAATGTATTATTCAATGATCGAATCAGGTGGATTTTTCGGTAAATATGTTGGTTAGGTCTTTAATTAAAGGACATTGGCCACTATCTTTTTGGAATAAAAAGTTTCAGGGCATTGAAAACTTGGCTATCTTTGCACAAAAATTTTGTTATATGGCATTTTTAGATTTAAGCGAACAGGAGATAGTGCGCCGGAAGGCACTTGAGGAGCTACAGAAAAGGGGAATAAACCCTTACCCGGCTGATAGGTACGATGTGTCTCACACCTCTGCAGAAATTAAAGAAGGATATACAGATGAGGAGTCAGCCATGAAAGACGTGACAGTGGCAGGACGATTGATGAGTCGCCGGATTATGGGGAAGGCTTCGTTTGCCGAACTTCAGGATGAGCAAGGGCGTATTCAACTGTATTTTAATCGTGACGAAATATGTGAGGGCGAAGATAAAAGCCTTTATAATGATGTTTTCAAAAAATTGCTAGATATAGGAGATATTATTGGTATTAAAGGCAATGTGTTTAAAACACGAATGGGTGAAATATCTATAAATGTGCGGGAATTTGTTGTTCTGAGCAAATCGCTACGTCCATTACCGATAGTGAAAGAGAAAGATGGCCAAACTTACGATGCTTTCTCCGATCCAGAACAACGTTACCGTCAGCGGTACCTCGACCTGATAGTGAATGCTCCGGTGAGAAATGTGTTTCGTAAGCGCGCCAAATTAGTGCAATCGATACGTCAGTTCTTAACCGACAAAGAATATCTCGAAGTGGAGACTCCAATTTTACAGCCCATTTATGGAGGAGCAGCTGCACGTCCGTTTAAAACCCATCATAATAAATTAGACCAAACACTTTATTTACGTATTGCTAACGAGCTTTATCTTAAAAAATTGATTGTTGGTGGATATGATGGTGTGTTTGAATTTGCAAAAGACTTTAGAAACGAAGGAATGAGTCGTTTTCATAATCCGGAGTTTACGCAAATGGAACTTTATGTGGCCTACAAAGACTACAACTGGATGATGGAGTTGGTAGAAGAAATGGTAGAACGCGTTGCATTAAAGCTACACGGTTCTACAAAAGTGCAAGTTGGAGAGCACGAAATTGATTTTAAACGTCCATGGAAACGCTATACAATGTTTGAAGCTATCGAGCATTTTACCGGTATCGATATTAGCAAAATGGATGAAGCTGCACTGACAGAAACGGCTAAGAAGCTTGAGGTTGAAATTGACGACTCAATGGGAAAAGGTAAGCTGATTGACGAGATATTTGGCGAAACCTGTGAGGCGAAACTTATTCAACCAACTTTTATTACTGATTACCCGGTAGAAATGTCTCCTCTGGCCAAAAAGCACCGTACGCATGATGGGCTGGTAGAGCGTTTCGAAGGTATTGTAAACGGGAAAGAAATATGTAATGCCTATTCTGAGTTGAATGACCCGGTTGATCAACGTCAACGATTCGAAGAACAATTGTTGCTTGCAAAACGGGGCGACGACGAGGCCATGATGCTCGATGAGGATTTCCTGAAGGCTATTGAGTATGGTATGCCTCCAACAGCGGGTCTGGGTATCGGCATTGATCGTTTGGCAATGATTATGACAAATTCTAACTCTATTCAAGATGTGCTGTTTTTTCCACAAATGCGCCCCGAAAAGAAAGTGCTAATTGATCCGGTAGAACTTTATACAGAGCTAGGCATTCCTGCAGAGTGGGTTCCAATTGTACAAAAGGCCGGCTTTACTACTGTTAACGAGTTGAAGCAGGCCAATCCAAATAAATTGCATCAGCAATTGTGTGGATTGAATAAAAAACATAAAATTGGATTGCAAAACCCTACACAGGAAGAAGTGAAAGTTTGGGTTGAATAATAGTGAGCTGATGAATCCAGGAAAGTATAAGTTGCTATTCTTGATTAGCTTTTACAACATAAAAAAAGGGTGTCCCGTCGGGACACCCTTTTCTATTTATCTTTCGTATCCTATTTTAGTAGTACCTTTAATGTAGCAGTGCGACTTGCTGTTTTAGCTGTCACGAAATATACTCCGCTACGCTGGTCTAACAGGTTAATAGTTCCGTTGCTATTTAATGTTTTAATAAGAACGGTTTGTCCCAGCATGTTTGTTACAGTAACTTCACATGCTTCATTTACAGTTACGTTTACCTCGCCGTTAGTTGGGTTCGGGTAAATACTGTAGTTTAGAGCTTCAACGTCGTCAATACCATTCCAAACAGTGTTGATGGCAATGTCCTCGTCTACAACTGTAAAGGTAAGGGCTTCTTCGGCTTCTTCCGGGAATCCATTTTCATTGCTAGGAGCACCGGCAGTCCAGTAGTATCTAAATTCATAATCTCCAGGAATAACGCGAGGAACTATTGCTGTAAAAGTTAAATCTCCATCCTCGTCAAGTAATTTTATACCAGCACCTGCTCCTGGTAGTTGCCATGGGTTAAATTCTCCAATTCCCATTTCTCCATCTACAGATGCTCCGCTAACCCACACAAAATTACTTTCTGCGTCGAATCCAGCAGCGTCAGTCATATCTATATTGAAAGTTACATTGTAGACAGCTTGCATCATAACGTCAACAGTTTGTTCTGCTCCTTCTACCAATACACTTGATTCAATCGTAAGGTAGTCTGGATGAGTAACTGTATAGTTATAGTTCCCATCAAATAGATCTATCGATGCTAATCCTGTTGCATCAGTAGTAAGTGTTGCACCATTAACTTCAATTGTAGCATTTTCAATGGGCTCAGAGTCCATTGTGGTTACACTGAACGTAGTTGTAGCTCCTACAATTTCAGCTGGTAACCAAGTATATTCGCCATAAACTACATCATCAATATATGATCTTCCAGTTCCGAGATCTGACCATGCATAGAAATCTACTCCTCCAAGTTGATTTAATCCAGGATCTCCAGCAGCGTCTAGGCTATATTGCCAGCTGAATATGGGCATCTCATTTACGTAGAGATATGCTGAGTCATTATCTAAATCAATGTAATGATCTATTTTGTTGAATTCGTCCTGATTGAAGTTAAATGCCATTGTACCACTTCCAGCCTCAACTGAACCAGTACCATCAGTATTAAAATACACGTCAAATGCATACTCATCACCTGGAGTAGTAGTTTTTTGGAAATTATAGTAGCCTTCGAAACCGCCACTTTCAACAAGTATACTGAATCCAATATGGTATTTGCCAGATGTAGCATCACCTAAAGGTAAAATCATATCATCGGCTCCATCATCGCCAATTTTCATAGATGTTACTGGGGTATTAGCATAATCTTCTGATGCTTCAGCATCATCACCTGTACCACCTGCGGGACCTGACCATGTTCCCCAATAATCTGAATTCTCAGCTACTAAATCACCAGCTGTGTAAGATTCAAAATCATCAGTAAAAATCATTTGTTTGTATTCGATATCATCCAGGTAATATGATACACCGGCTGCTCCGTAAAAGT
>JAQICA010000283.1 GCA_027858775.1 Salinivirgaceae bacterium
GGGATAGGGGGTGAGCGGTGGGAATGCCCGCACACGAAGCAAATCGCAGCGGCGGCCTGGCTGCGCGGGGTGCGCATCGCTGATTACCATTTCGTTCCGAAAAGTCGCGGTGTGAGTAACCGAATAAACCGAAACGGCGCATTTCTCTTTTTTCCCTGTTTATAGAAAACCTCACGCTGCGACTATTGTGCGATTGATTGCAAACACCAGCCGCTTGCCTGCGCACACTATCCCTCTCCGGTTAGCCTGAATCCCGCACGAACTGTGCGTTGGCGGTACCCTCTTTAGGGGGATAGGGGGTGAGCGGTCCAACATCCAAGACCTCTCCTGTAACCAAAAAAAAACGTTAATAATTGCTTATTTGGTTTTTTTGATTTACATTTGGAACTGTTCGATTAATCCATAAAATGAGTGCCTATGTAAACACCCCGAAACACAATCACAAAAATCCCTTTCTACTATTAGGGTACACACAATCTTTTTATTTGAGAATTTGAAAATATGACGCAAAACCTTGGGTTGAAATCATTTTTTAATGAAACTATTGACGCTTAAATACGGAAAACCTCCGAAATTAAGTGGCTTTTGCTGTTTATTTTTAATTCGTAATTATTAATTAAAAAAAACTTACAATGAGAAAAACATTAATTTTAACGTTTTTGCTCCTGATGTCATTCACACTGGCAATAGGACAAAATGCCCCGAAGGAGGGACAAAAAGCTTCCAAGGCAATGAAAATGATAGATCATAAAGATTTATCGGAAGCAGACAAAGTGGTGATGAAAGAAAAAATGGGACAAACACGTTCACATAAAAACATCACCTATAAAAGAGTAAGGACAGACTCGAAAGCCGTAATTCTTGATGAAAGTTTTGAAATTTGGCCTCCAACAGATTGGGGCTTCTTCGAATTAGGGGATGCCGCTGGATGGCAGCAAGGTTCAAGTGCATACTCTGGTGATGCTTCTTTATGGCATACCGATGATAATGTAGCAACTGCTTGTCAAGACTGGGCTATGACTCCTGCTCTTACAATTGATAATGCAGATTATTTATTGATGTTTTGGGAGTATTTAACTTATGATGGTTCTTATTATGATCAGCATAAGGTTTCAGTTTTTGATGGTCCAGATCCTTCTACAGCAACAGAATTAGGAGTCCTTTATGATGCTGCAGGAACAGGCACGTGGACACAGCAAATTCTTCCATTAGCTGCTTATAATGGACAAACAATTTACATTGGTTTTTATTATCAAGGTGACTATGCAGATGAATGGGCAATTGATAATGTTGAAGTTGGGTATCAAGAACCATATCAGTTTGTAGTAACTGCTCCTACTGGACAATATGTTGATGCTGGAGCATCTTACGATTACACGGTAACTATTGAAAATACTGGTGGAAATGCAGATGATTTTACGCCGGCAATTGTCGGAGATGGTACATGGACATACGAATTGTTCGAAGCAGATGGAGCAACTCCATTGACGGGAGCTATCACAATTGCTTCCGGTGCTACTGTTGACTATATTATTCGTGCTACAGTGCCAGCAGGTGCAAACTATAGCGATACAGATATCGAAAATTTCACTGTTACTTCGGCTGAGACCGGTAAAGCAAGTGAAGGTTTTAGTATTACTACAACAGCATTAACTGTTTTGACTCTTGACTATTACGCTGATTTTAATGGTTCATTAATGGGTTGGCAAAGTGAAAGTATTCAAGGAGGAAAAGATTTTGTTTGGACGGATGATACCGGAAATTATGGTGCATTTGCGAACACCGTTTTTGCATCTACAACTGCTTCTAACGGTTTTGCTATCTTTGATAATCTTGATGGTGCTGGTTTAGGGCCAAATCCTGCCGAAGCTGCTTTGGTTTCACCGGAATTCGATCTTACAGGCGAAACATATATTTCTATGTCTTTCGAGCATATGGCAAGACAATTAGGCTCTGGTATTGGTGTTGCTTATCCTGACTTGAAACTTTTAGTCGAGGCCTCAACAGACGATTTTGCTACCGATATACAGGAAGTTTGGTCTTATCAATTTCCTGCGGATGCGCATTTAGAGATTTCAGGAACTCCCGTAGTAAATTTAAGCGCTCTTGCAGGGGAAAGTTCTGTTAAGTTTCGTTTAAGATACCTTGGTGGTGGTGGATACTGGTGGTTAATCGATGATATCAATATCTTTGCGGTTCCAGCCAATGATATTACTGTTGATAATGTTGTTTTCTCAAATGAATTGAATTCAGTTGGCGATGACGTTGTGCTTACAGCTAATATTACCAATGTTGGAGGGGCAACTCAAACAGATGTAGCTGTTACATTCAATGTTGATGGTAATGATATTACGCAAACTGTTGCTACTATTGATCCTGCACAAACAGTAGAAGTTACTGCAACATGGGCAGGTGCTACTGCAGGTCGTCATTTGGTTACAGTTACTGTACCGACAGATGGTGATGATTCTAACAACGAGGCTACTACTGAAGGTGTGGTTGCAACTGCAGATCAGCTGGCCGAAGGTTTTGAAGGAACATGGACTCCCACACTTTGGGAAGCAGAAACAAACTGGCAGGAATGGACTGAAACCTGGACTCCTCAGTGGGAAGGTGCAAAATCGGCTGCATGTGGTAATGCTGCTGGCTTTACCGATGCTAAATTAATCACTCCTTTGTTGGAAATTGGTGCAAGTGAGGAATTAAACTTTTATGCAACCGTAGGTAATGGGATAGATGGTACACCTACTACTATTCAAGTGATGTATTCAGCCGATAAGGTTGATTGGACTGCTATTGGTAGTTTAATAGAGTTAACTGGTAATATGACGTTTTATACAATCGATTTATCGAGTATTACAGGTGATTATTATCTGGCTTTTAATGCTACAGGTGCTGCATCTGGAGCCGCATGGTCTACTTGGGCTATTGTTGACCACATTGTCGGTCCAATTATCAAACCTTTAGTTCCCGAAGCTGTAACGCTTACTGCTCCCGCAGATGCAGCTGTTGACGTTGTGGAAACTCCTGAACTTACATGGACACCTGCAAATACAGGAGGACTGCCAGCAGGGTTTGAAATTTATGTGGATGAGAATGAAGATCCTACAACTTTAATAGAAACGGCAGTGGGAACTCCTCATACCCTAACAACCCCATTGGCATATAATACTACTTATTATTGGAAAGTGGTTGCCACTAATGATGTTGGGGATGCTCCTGCAAGTGAGGTTTGGAGTTTTACAACAAGGGAAGACCCTGTTTTATACCCTGATTTTGTTGAGGATTTCAGTGGAGCCGATTTCCCGCCCGCTAACTGGAGTGAGTTTAAAGGAATTTTAGCTGATCCTGTTGAAACTACCGGAACTACTTCTGCTTGGTCGAAAGATGGATTTGCCAATATTGGAACAGAAGGCGCAGCAGGTATCAATAATTATGGAACAACCAGAAATGAATGGTTTGTTACTGCTCCTATTGATTTAGGCGATGGTTCTGTTGGTTATCAACTATCTTTTAACGTGGCTTTGACCGATTATGCAAACAATGCACCTGCCGAAACGAATGGTTCTGACGATAAGTTTGCTGTAGTTATTTCTTTAGACAACGGTGAAACTTGGACTTCTGCCAATACGCTTGCATTATGGGATAATGCCGGAACAGGCGATTACGTATATAATGATATTCCAATGAATGGACAGCAAGTTTTAATTGACTTGACTGCTTATACCGGATTGGTGAAAATTGGTTTTTATGCTGAGTCTACTGTGTTTAACGCTGACAATGATTTGTTTATCGATAATGTTGCAGTTGGTGTACACAATGCATTAACACTTGTTACGTCACCTGTTGGCGCTGGGACTCTTAGCGGAGCTGGGCAATACATTGAAAGTACTCCTGTGAATATTTCTGCAACTGCAAATGCTGGTTTTATTTTTGACAATTGGACAGATGGTAGTGGAAATATATTGGTAGATGGTGCGGATGTACCTTATGGTGTAAACTTCGAATACATTATGCCTGCTGAAGATGCTACCCTAACTGCCAACTTTGTTGAGGTTTTTGCAGTCGATTTTTCAGTTGTCGATGAAGGTGCTGCCACGCTCGCCGGTGTAACAATTGAATACACTGGAGAAGTTGATGGATCTGTTGTGACAGATGGTGGCGGACTTGCTTCTGTTGAATTGCCCGCTGGTGCTTATACTGGTACTGCATCTAAAATCGGTTATACTGCCGAGGAAATTACGTTCACTGTTGTTGATGCTGCTTTGGTTGTTCCTGTAATTACCTTAACTGAAGCGCCTCCAACGTTTGACTATACCGCTGACTGGACAGAAGGTGCTGACTATGGTGCAAATGTTAAAAACTTTGCGCGTACAGAAACGTTCGAGTTTACAAATATTGGTACTGGTGACCTTATTGTAGAAGAAGCTGATTTCACTATTAGTGGAACAGATGCCGCGCTATTCAGTTTAACAACAACTACATACACAATAACGACCGGTGCAACCGGAACTGTAGATGTTGAGTTCTTACCAACGGTAGTCGGCGACTATACTGCAACCTTGTTCTACAAAGAAGGTGCTGCCGAAGAGGTTAGCGTTGCATTAAGCGGGTCTGCTTATGATGCACACATGGCTCCTTTTGCCGAAGATTTCGAAACCGGAACATTCGATAATTGGTTCGTTGTAAACGGTGAAGAAACCAACCAGTGGCATGTAGGTACTGCTGATGGCGATACCGATAATCTTTCTGCCATAGTTTCTAACGATGGTGGTGTTACAAATGAGTATGATAACGGAGCGACTTCTGTTTCGCATTTCTACATGGACTTTGAAGTACCTGCCGGTACAGACCTTGGTGATGTAATTTTGTCTTTTGATTATAAAGGGCAAGGAGAAAGTACTTTCGATTATCTTCGCGTTTTAAGTGTAACACCTGATGTTATGCCGGTTGCTGGAACAAACTCTGCTACTGGTCAATTGACACAGGTTAACTTGCAGAATGATTGGACAAATGTAAATATTGAAATACCTGTTGACCAATTTGCAACTACACGCCGCATTGTCTTCACATGGAGAAATGATGGAAGTCTTGGAGATCAACCGGCACTTGCTATCGATAACATTAAATTGGTTGAATCTGTAGAGGTTCTGTCGGTTGTAGCTATCGATCCTATTGATGTTGGTTATGGAACAGCTGTTGAAGATGCTTTACCGACTGAGGTAGAAGTTGAACTTGATGGAGAATATTTTGGCGAAACCAATGTAATGGTTCCCGTTACATGGGATGCCGGAACACCTGCTTATGATGAATTGATATTAGGAACATATGCATTTGTTGGTACATTAAACCCAACAGGCGGAATCTTTAATACAGGTGCTCACGAAGCAAATGTTGATGTTACTGTTTCTAAAAAGGAACTTACTGTAACAGCAGAAAATAAAACCAAAGTATACGGCGACGACGATCCGGAACTTACTGCCATTTACGCTGGATTTATCGCTGGCGAAGATGAGTCGGTGCTTGGTGGATTATTAGAAATTGACCGCTGGGGTGGTGAAAGTGTTGGAACATACACTATTACTGTTTCCGGATTAACTTCAGACACATATACAATTACATATGTTGATGGAGTACTGGATATTACAGAAAGAGATCTCACCATTATTGCCGATAGTAGATCGAAACGTGAAGGTGATGAGTTGATTTTTGATGGTACTGAGTTTACTATCAGTGAATTAACCCCACTTGTTGTAGGTGACGAAGTTACTTCTGCTACTATCACTAGTGATGGTGCCGCTTCTGGAGCAGTACTTGCAGATTACGATATTCTTATTAGCGATGCACAAGGTGCTGGCGTTGAGAATTATAACATTACCTATGTAAACGGTACACTAACGGTTACTGATAAGATTATTCTTGAAATTTCTGATCTTGTTGCCGAAAGTAAAGTTTATGATGCTACTACCGATGCTGTTATTGCAGACTATGGTACGATAGCTCCAATTGAAACCGGCGACGATGTTACATTAGTAACTGATAATGCTGTTGCTACATTTGGCACTGCCAATGTTGGTACAGGTAAAACAGTTACTGTTACAGGTCTAGAACTTGCAGGTGTCGATGCTGTTAAGTATCAGTTAACTACCGCTGCAATTACAGCGACAGCTAATATTACACATGCTCCATTTACTGTAACTGCCGACGATGCAGCAAAAGTTTATGGCGAAATAGATCCAGTACTAACTGCAACATATGCAGGTTTTGTAGCTGACGAGGACGATACAGTTCTGGAAGGTGACCTTGTTGTAGAGCGCGAAGTAGGCGAAGATGCAGGTACGTATGCTATTAATGTATCAGGTATTTCTTCTGCAAACTATTCAGTTACGTTTGTTCAGGGAGCATTTACCATTGATCAAACTGCTCTTTCAATTATTGCAGTTGATAATGGTAAAGTTTATGGCGATGTAGATCCTGATCTTACTGTTAACTACGATGGCTTTGTAGCTGGCGATGATGAAACTGTACTGGAAGGTGCAATTAGTGTAGAGCGCGAAGTAGGCGAAGATGCAGGTACGTATGTAATTACTGCTTCAGGTGTTACTTCTACAAACTACGCCATTGAATTTGTTGATGGTGTCTTTACCATCGATCCTGCTGATCTTACTATTACTGCCGACGATAAGTCGAAAGTATATGGTGAGGCAGATCCAGACTTTACAGTTGTTTACGACGGATTTATTACAGGTGAAGATGAAGCCGACCTCGCAGGAACGCTTTCTATTGATCGTGAAGCTGGTGAGGATGTAGGTTCATATGTAATTACTCCTTCAGGTTTAACATCTGATAACTATGCTATTGAATATGCAACGGCTTCTTTGGAAATTTCTGCAAAAGATCTTTCTATTGCCGGTACATTTACTGTTGAAAATAAAGAATTCGACGGTACTGTAACTGCTACAATTGTTGATAATAACCTGACCTTAGTGGGTATGGTTACAGGCGACGATGTAGAATTAGCGAATGTTGTAGCCGAATTTGCTTCAGCAGATGAAGGTGCTGATATTACTGTTAGTCTTGTTTCTGCCAACCTAAGCGGAGCTGATAACGGTAACTACACATTAACACTAGATGGTGCTCCAACTACAACAGCAGACATTTTACCTGCTACTGTATATTATGAAGTGCTATTCTCAGTTGGTGATGGCGAAGGAACTATTGTTGCTTCTGTAGACGGTACCGATATTGCTTCAGGCGATATGATTGAAGAAGGAACTATTGTGTCGTTTACTGCTACTCCTGCTGATGGATATGAAATCACGGCGTGGGTATTGAACGGAAATGTTGTTCCAGACCTTGTTTCAGCCGATGTTGAATATGCCGATTTAGACATGGATCTTGATCTTTCTGTAGAGTTTAGTTTAGTTCTTTACAACGTAACATTCAACGTAGAGGATGAAAACGGAAACCTTCTTGAAGGAGCTACTGTTTCTTTCGATGGCACTGACTATACAACAGATGCCGATGGACAAGTAATTGTTTCCGATCTTGCTAATGGAACTTATCCAGTTATTGTAACCAAAGACGGATATTCAGAATATACTGAACCCGTGGTTGTTAATGGTGCTGACGAAGTAGTTAATGTAACCCTGAATGGTATGGAAAGCTTATTAACAGATGTTAAAGTGTATCCAAACCCATTTACAGACGTTATTACTATTAGTGACGTAACAAACATTGACCGTGTTGTAATTAGTAGTATTACTGGTCAAACTGTTCTTGAAGTTGCGTTGAATGGTCAACAAACAATTAATACAAGCGAACTGGCTGATGGTGTTTACTTAGTAAGATTTGTAAACAACAACGGCGCACAAGCTGTACTAAGAATGGTTAAACAATAATCATCCTTAATAGATAATTCAAAAGCCCCGGTTTTACCGGGGCTTTTTTTTTGACATTTTTTTTATATTATTTACAACCTTTTTGTTTTTTTTGTGTCTTATAAGCTGTTGGAAATTGCTTTTAGAAAAAGATGTTCATGAATCGAGAAATTGTCCGTCGTTTGAACGCACACAAACTCGCAATGATTGTTAACCTGCTAAAATGTTGTGTGTCCCGTTTTTTTCCTTATAATGGCGAGTTCCATCGGCCCATTGAAATCAAAATAATAGACAGATGAAATACATTGGAGCTCACGTGAGTGCTGCAGGAGGTGTTCAAAACGCCCCAGCCATTGCAGCCAAAATAGGTGCAACAGCTTTTGCTTTGTTTACAAAAAACCAACGGCAATGGACTGCTAAACCTCTAACAGCCGAAAATATTGAAGGGTTTAAGTCTGAATGCTCCAAATATGGGTATAATTCAGGACAAATTTTGCCGCACGATAGTTACCTAATTAATCTCGGGCATCCGGAAAAGGACGCACTGGAAAAATCCCGCAATGCCTTTTACGATGAAATGCAACGATGCCAGCAGCTAGGTATCGACCGACTTAATTTTCATCCGGGTTCGCATTTAAAGAAAATTCCTCCCGATCAATGCTTACGTAACATTGCCGATTCGATCAATTATGCCTTGGAACAAACAGAAAATGTAATAGCAGTAATCGAGAATACGGCCGGACAGGGAACAAATCTTGGATATTCATTTGAACAACTCGCCACTATTATTCACAACGTTGAAGATAAATCCCGTGTTGGTGTGTGTGTTGATACCTGTCATGGGTTTGCGGCAGGCTACGATTTTAGTTCTGAAGAGGGGTACAGTATGCTTTGGAAACAATTTGAACAAACAATCGGATTCGAATACCTCAAAGGAATGCACCTTAACGATGCAAAGAAGGAACTTGGCAGCCGTGTCGACCGTCATGCTCCATTAGGACAAGGATATATAGGCGAGGAGGCATTTGTTCGATTAATGAACGATAGCCGACTTGATGGAATCCCTTTTATTCTCGAAACCCCTGAATCAGAAAGGTGGGCAGATGAAATCACTCTTTTAAAAGACCAATTATGATTTGCAAATGGAGTCTATCAGCATTAATATACTACATTCAGCGTTTTTTATTACATTTGTAGCATATTTTGAACTATATTCGATGTTAGTAACGTAGATTTTTATCTAATTTTAACGAAAAAACTTGAAGTATACATTTCTTACAATCGGGTTATTTTTTTTCTTCCTTATTAGTGCCGCAAGTACCACTGGCTCTAAGGGATTTCCGTATATCAAAAATTTCGATCTCTCTAATAACCTCTCAAACGCCCAAAGTTGGATGGGTGTACAAGCCAAGAATGGGTTTATGTACTTTGCCTCAACTGCCGGATTACGCGAGTTCGATGGTGTAAGTTGGCGAGTTTATCCGCTACCCAACAAAAGCACACTGCGTTCGGTGGCAACAGATAGCACCGGGCGTGTGTATGTGGGAGGAACGCGTGAGTTTGGCTATTTTTTTTCAGATCACTATGGACGAATGACGTATTACTCATTATCTTCGCGCCTCGATAGTATTGATTTTGAGGCTGTTTGGCGTGTGCTTAAAACCTCGAACGGTGTTTATTTTGTGGCCGGGCGTAAATATTTATATAAGTTTTCCAATAATCGGCTCACACTTATTCAGTCGCCGCCTGTTATTAATGAGTTGCGTGCATCCGTGGTTAAAGATATTATTTACTTTTACGATACAAAAGCCGGATTTGGATTTGTTGAACACGATACTTTACGACTATTCAAAGCATCCCAACTTCCAGACGATTATGTTGTTAATTTCTTTATGGAAGGTAAGGGACAACGTATTATTGCCGGAGTACGTGAAAAGGGAGTATTTGGTTTTTTCCCTGATTTAGATGTGTTGAGTTGGGAGGAGTTTTGTGCGCTCAAAGAGAATGAGAATATGGCCTCATATCCAATAGGAAAGGCCGAAAATGGGTCAGTCCTTCATGAAATTAATGCAGATCTGAACAAACGTTTAGCCGGGAGTGGTTTGTATTATGGAAGGCATGATGAGAATACCTATTATCTTGCAACATTGCGAAAAGGGGTTGTTGTGGTTGATGACGCATTTCGTTTGATCAATCAGTTTAAACGAAATAGTGGAATTGACAGCGATGCCGTATTTCATGTATGCATTGATAACCAAAAAGGATGCTGGTTTTCAGGCGAAATGGGAATATCATACGTACGTGGTAATTCGCCCATTACGTATATCAATCAAATGAATGGAATTGAAGGTAGTATTATTTCTTCTTATTCCACACCAAGTGGTTTATATGTTGGAACAACACAAGGGTTGTATTTGCTCGATAATAACTCAGATGATGAGTTGCACAAAGCCTCGCTTGTTACGGGCGAATATATTTACATGATGGATTTTGAGCCGATGGATGACTTTAAGCACGGAACGCTTGTAAGTAGTTTACGCAATATCCATTTTCTGAATACTGAAACGCATGAGTTTAAAACATTATTCGATATTTACGGCACATACGATATTATTCAGGTTCCTCAACTACCTCATGTGTATTTATTTGGTCATACAGAGGGCATTTTAGCATACGAGATTACGGTTTCCAATGGCATGGTTCAAGCCAAAAAAATTCCGTTACTATCGCAATTTAGCGAAAATGTAAGGGGTCTTTTATTTGATGGTAGTAATCATTTATGGATTTCAACAGCTTTAAATGGTGTTTTTCAATTGCATGCCGATAGTTTGACAAGTACTGGCTCAAATAGCTCACAGCCGAAAAAAGTGGGCTTACCCGACCTAAAAGAACGGAAGCTTTTTTTGTTAAATGATACAATTTTTGCTGCAGGCACTAAAGGGCTATTTTACTACAGTAAGTCAAATGAATCTTTTTTGCCCTACCGAAGCTTTGAGGGGAGCGAACTTTTCGACTCTATCGAAGTAAAAGAGGTTGCCGTTACGCGAGAAAAAGTGTGGATGGGCTTGGATAAAGGATTGATTTCTTTAGATCGCGACAAACGCACGCTTAATAAACAACTGTTTAATAAACTAGGGACAGTGTCTACCGAACATATCGATGTAGGAAAAAATGGGAATGTCTATTTGTCTGCGTTAAGTCAACTTGTTGTGGTTAATCAAAATAAGCTTGGACAGGAAAGGAAAAAGGTTGCTGTTAGCTTTCGCGACGCCATCGTTGGAGATGATTCTTTGTATGCTATCGATTTGCTTAATGCCGAATCGAATGTATTTCTCCTTAAAAGTATACCGTTCAGCCATAATAGTCTGAATATTAAGCTCGCATGCCCTGCATATCACTCCATTGAAGATTTGCGGTTTTCCTATCATTTATCAGGTTTAAACTCTCGGTGGAGCGAATTGGTTTCAACAGATCAGCTCGATTTTTCTTATTTGCCGCACGGCGATTTTGTATTGAAGGTTCATGCAGTTGATGTGGATCAAAATGTTATTGGAACAGCCAGTTTATATTTTACAGTTGAAAATCCCATTTATCTCACATACTGGGCTTTTTTGATTTACATAGCCCTGGCTGCACTTATTGTTTACGTGGCTATTCAACTTAATAGTAGTAGGTTAAAGAAAGAGCAGTTGTGGCTACAAAGACGCATTGATGAAGCTGTGGCTGTTGTGCGACAGCAAAAAGAGGAGCTTGAACAACAAGCACAATATTTGTCTAACACAAATAGAGAACTGGAGAAGTTATCTGCAGTGGCCGAATTTACTGACAATGCAGTGGCTATTATGGATGGAAAAGGAAACTATCAGTATATCAATAAGGGTTTCCAACGAATGTACGGGTATAGTTTTTATGAGCTTATAAACGACGCGCAACGCGGAAAAATTGGACGAAACGCCAATTTGCGTATCAATGATCTTATCAACATTTGGTTTGGCGATAAAAAGCCTATTATCTATGAATCACTAAATAAATGTAAAGATGACAATGAGCTGTGCGTGCAAACCGTACTTACACCCATTTTGGATGCTAACGGAAATGTCAAACAACTTATTTCCATTGATACCGATATCAGTAAACTAAAGCAGGCCGAGAAACAAATTGCAGCGCAGCGCGATGAAATTCAAAGTCAGCGAGATTTAGCCATTTCGCAGCGCGATGAGATTATTGTGCAGAAACAGGAAATTACTGATTCTATACGGTATGCTCAGCGCATACAAACGGCTCTTTTTCCATCGAAAGAGGTATTAACAAGAATTTTTTCCGAGAATTTTATTCTCGATCGACCTCGCGACATTGTTTCTGGCGATTTTTTCTGGACACACCGCATTCGCGATACGGTCTTGTTGGCTGTGGCCGACTGCACCGGACATGGCGTTCCCGGTGCATTTATGAGTATTATCGGTCTTAATTTTTTAAATGATATTGTCATTAATGGAGGAATTCATCGTCCCGATATTGTTCTCAATATTCTACGCGAAAACATAATAGATGCCCTGAGTCAAACAGATCGCGTAGGCGATAACAAAGATGGAATGGACATTGCCCTAATTGCTTTCGACACACAAAAACGTGAACTTTTGTATGCAGGAGCCAATAATTCTTCTATTTTGCGAAGAGGTGATGAACTTATTACATTAGATCCCGATAAAATGCCCATTAGTATATTTCGCGATATAAAATTGCCATTTACATTGCAAAAAATGGAAGTGCAACATGGCGATGTGCTCTACATGTATACCGATGGATACGTTGATCAATTTGGAGGGCAAAAAGGAAAAAAAATCAAAACCAATAATTTCCGTAAACTCCTGCTAAATCTTCCGGTCAATGATCTTGGTCAGCAAGAAAAAGATATTACCTTGCACTTTGATAAATGGAGAGGTGAGTTGGAGCAAGTAGACGATGTAATGGTTGTTGGTGTGAAGCTATAATGTGTTTTTATGTTAGAACTATTGATAAATAATTCCATAATGCTGGTTGTTTTAGCCGCCATTGGCTGGGCAATAGTTATTATCGGTCTTTTGTTGAAAGTTCTAATTACAAAGAAGAGAAAAATCAATGATTCAGTAGATTTTGATATTCTCAGACACGAAAATCAAAAACTGAAGCAAGATCTTGATTTTATGTCATTGGCCAATAGTTCTACCGATAACCTTGTTATTATTACAGATGAGAGAGGATTCGTAAAGTATGTTAATCGTTCATTATCAGGATATCTGGGTATTAAAGTTACGAATAACCATTTGGAGCAAAGTATTTTCGAAATAGAAGGTTTCGATAAAATTAAAGACCTCTTTTTAGATGCCGTGGAGCGAAAAAGTACTATTCGTACAGAATTATTTTTCACCAATAAATTCAACCACCGTTTTTGGTTACAAATAGTGTTTTCGCATGTTTTGGGAACCGATTCACATCGTATTATTATTACGGCCACCAACATCAATGAACTTAAATACGCTGAGGAAGAAATATCGCAGCAGCGCGAAGAATTAATGGTCCAGAGCGAACAGTTGGAGTCTATGTATGCTAAGCTCGACCATGTGAACCAACTGACCACCGATAGTATAAACTATGCGCAGCGCATACAGCAGGCAATCTTGCCTGAACCGGGCGAGTACTTAAAATATTTACAGGATAGCTTCGTGTTTTTCCGTCCCCGCGATATTGTTTCCGGCGATTTTTACTGGTATGGAGAGGTGTATGAGAAAATAGTTTTTGTTGAATCTGATTGTACCGGTCATGGTGTGCCGGGAGCCTTAATGGCAACGATAGGCAATACGCTGTTGAATGAAATTGTACTGAGTAAAAACATTCTTAATCCGGCCAATATATTAAAAGAACTTGATGAAAGCATAAAATCGCTGTTAAAACAGGACTCACACGCCGAAGATAGCACAGAAGGTATGGATATGACAGTGGTGGTTTATGATCCCGAAAACCGGGTTGTTTCCATTAGTTTGGCTGCTCAGTTTATGTATTTTTATCATGAAGGCGAGTTCTTAGAATTGGAGGGTAGCTTATTTGGCTTGGGAAGTTCCGATTTGCGCAAGGTTGAAAAAGAATTCGATTTATATCGATATGTAGTTTCGCCCGGCGACATTGCCTACATGTTTTCCGACGGCTATCGCGATCAGTATAGCGAAGGAGAGAACGAAAAACTTATGCGTGGACGGTTTTGTGAGATAATTGAGAAGATAGCAGATTTGCCACTCGATGAGCAAAAAGAGATGCTTGCAGAGTATTTCGATAAGTGGCGGGGAAATACACGACAATTCGATGATGTGTTAGTTTGGGCCTTGCAATTTTAAACGGCTTCCAACTCAAAATTTACCTTGAGAATTTTTTTGTACCGCATGCCGGCGTTATGCATGTCCATATCAGCCTCTCTGTATTTCCAAATTATTTTAACCTGAACTTTTTCAGAAAGCTTTTCCAGTAAGAACAGAATTTTGGTCAGCTGTTTAGCTGTTGATGTTGAAAAGTACTCCAAAAAGAAAACAAACGTATTTGCTCCCTTTGGATTATCGATATACTGGTTAAGCCAGTCGAAAACCGGTTGGTAGAAACCAATAGCATCTTCGGGTAAGCTTTTTTCCGATATTTCAAACTGATTTTCTTCGGCGTTGAGAAGAATACGAGGGGTATCTTTCGTAGCTTCAATATAAAGTACTGGCATCATAAGCGTTAATCATAAATAATTTTTAATTCATCGTCGTCTTCAGTTTCTTCTTCTATTAAAGCGAATGAAATGCCTGTTAGTCTTGCATATCTGGCTCCAGTTTCCTCCATGTCGATGTCGTCGGAGTAATAGTGCCATTTAACAATCAAGGAGCTTTTTATTTGCTCTAATAGAGTGAGTAGTTTACTTATTTGCTTGGCCGAGGCTGTATTAAAATAATCCAGATGAAAGTGCAGTTCGGTATATCGGTTTGGCGACTGGACATACTTCTCAAACCATTCGTATATTGGTTTGTAGAATTCGAATGCATTTTCCGGTAGAGAACGTTCAGCTATTCTGAAAGTATTATTCTCTGCATCGAGTGTAACTTCCGGCGTGTCATCTGTTGCTAAATATTTTATTGGTTCCATTTACTCCTGAATTGTAACTTCAATAGTGAAAAACGATATTTTCTCGCTTGTACCCTTGAACGAATGTTTTAATTGGCTATTGCTTTTAAGTCTCAGTTCTATGAGTCCTAAACCAGATTCCTTGCTGTTATCAATTTGAAAATTAAAAAGTCGTTTATCATAAAAGTCATTAAGCTCCTTTTTGTTTAGCTTATTGACATCTTCTATTTTTTCTTTCAAATTGGCGATGTTTTCGTTTGCAATATAATTGCCCGTACACAGTTTGTAGCCGTTTGGAGAGTCTGAAATGTAAAAGATACCCGGATTTCCATCATCATTAAAAGGAGTTACTCCGTGCTTTACTATGTTTTGCAGTAACTCGACCATGATATTGAAAACACGTTTCTTCAAGGTTGGCTGGCCGGCCATCTGGCTTTCAATAATTGAAAGTAGATTAATAAGGCTTTCCTGATTGAAAATACCATTGAACACAATAAGTACGTTTTCCTCATCGAGTTGCTGGTGGAGCCTGAAAATATTGTCAAATTCAAGGTGGTTGGTTTCGCTGCTCACGTCGTCTAAATTATGTTTAATATAGGTGCGCAAATAAAAGTAGCTTACTTTGTCGTTTAATTGCTTGAAACTATATTGTAACTTATTGCCCGATTTTCTGGCCATTTCGATTAATCCTAGTCCGGCACCACCTTTCTCTGATAATTCATTTTCCATTAAGGCTCGCTTGTAAAACTCTTTGAGTTCGTTTTTTTCCAGACTGTTGATTTTATCGAGCTGCATGCTCAGTTCATCAATCTTAGCGTTCCCAATGGTATTTGCCATAGTAATAAAATAGAAATCGCCCGACTGCTCAATACCAAAAAAACTTTTGCGTTCATTTTTTAAGTCCTGATGCCGAGTAATGTTTTGCAATCCCTCTACCAATATAGTGTAAACACGTTTCTTAACTTTTACGGGTTCCTGTGCTTTCGATAAGTTGGTTTCGGTTAGTGCCAGAATACCATCTGTTATATTTTGCGTTAATTGCCCCCTGTAAAAATAGCTCATTTTGCTTGAGTGAAGCAAGTCGATGATGTTGTATGTTGTCTCTTCGTTTTCCAACATAAAGCTTATTTTATTAAACACTAAATATATTAATATTTACAAGCAAAAGAAAATTTTTTTATCCTTTGAATGTTTTTCCCTCAAAAACCTTAATAGCAGGCCCTTTGAGCCAAACATTTCTTATTTTAGATGTGTATTCAAACTCTACGGTTAGTGTTCCCCCTTGCGATTCAACAATTATATCCTTTGAATGTTTCACCAAACCCATTTTGTATGCCGCAATTGCCGTTGCTACACTACCTGTTCCGCATGACCACGTAATGTTTTCTACTCCTCGTTCAAAGGTCTTTAGTAGAACGCGATTGTTTTGCACAGCGAAAAAGTTTACATTTACGCCATTTGGTGCAAATTCAGGAGCGTTTCGTATGGTTTGCCCACGGGTAAATGCATCTAAAGAATGCAAATCGTCGCAATGAACTATTACATGCGGCGAACCGGTATCCATAAATAGCCCATAAGGCGTTTCGCTAATTTTATGAATATCTTGCATTTTTAAATTGACCAGTCCGTTTTTCAAGTGTGCTTCATGTATTCCATCAATTGCTGAAAAAGCTGTTCTTTTACTGATAATACCACAATCCTCTGCAAATTTTACGGCACATCTGCCACCATTTCCGCACATTGTACCTTCATTACCATCTGAATTAAAATACTGCATGGCAAAATCGTAATTATCCGATTTTCTGATAATAATGAGCCCATCTGCGCCAACTCCAAAACGTCTGTGACAAATTTTACTAATGAGCTCGCCTGATAGCGCGTATTCGGGTTCATCGTAAAAGTCTATCATGACAAAGTCGTTACCCGTGCCATGATATTTATGAAATTTTTGCAGCATTTGGTTAAAGTTTCGTTAAATTAACAAAGTTAGTATGAAGTTTGAATTTTTGACAAAACATGAATCAATATTTGATTGGCAGATTGTCTTTAAATTTATGTTGAACTAAAAAAACCAGACCTATGAAACGAAATGGAATAATTGCAAGTTTACTTGGTGGTGTAATTGGAGGCTTTGTTGCTTTTATGGTGTTTTCATTTGTTAATGATAATTCAAACGAACAAGGCACTCAAGAACAATCTGTTGTGGCGCACATGGAAGATGTGTCACATAATAATTCCGATACAAATTATTGGGGTGCAAATAATGTTCGCACAGTCGCTTCGATGCCTTCGGCTGCCATTCTTGAAAATGAGATGGTCGATGCTGCAAAACGCACTGTCGATGCTGTGGTTCACGTTAAAACAGCTTATATGCAGCAGTATAGCTACGGGAATCCATTTCTTGAATACTTTTTTGGGAATGGAGGACAAACGTATCAGCAGCCCGTAATGAGTAGTGGATCAGGCGTAATTATTTCCGGCGATGGGTATATTATCACAAATAATCATGTGATTGAGCGAGCTCAGAAAATTCAGATTGTAATGAACGATAAACGAGAATATGAGGCCGAGGTGGTTGGCACCGATCCGGGAACCGACATTGCATTATTGAAAATTGAAGAAACCGATTTGCCTTTCATACAACCCGCTAATTCAGATGATGTGCAAGTGGGCGAGTGGGTTCTTGCTGTAGGAAATCCTTTTAACCTTACATCTACCGTTACGTCAGGAATTGTGTCGGCCAAAGCCAGAAATATTAATATAATGAGGGAGAGCTATGGAATAGAGGCTTTTATACAGACAGATGCCGCCGTTAACCCCGGAAACAGTGGTGGGGCACTTGTAAACCGCAAGGGAGAACTCATCGGTATTAATACGGCCATTGCCTCTAAAACAGGATCATTTGCCGGATATTCATTCGCGGTGCCAGTGAATATTGCCATGAAGGTAGCCAAAGATCTAAGGGAGTACGGTCAAGTTCAGCGCGCTGTAATGGGAGTTGTTATCCACGATATAAATAAAGCTTTTGCAGCCGAAGCAGGAATTGATGTTCTAAACGGCGTATATATCGATAAAGTAAATCCGGGGGGGGCTGCCGATGAAGCTGGTATTGAATCGGGCGATGTTATAGTGCGCGTTAGAAATGTAGCAATTAAAAATGTAGCCGAGTTTCAGGAACAATTGACCCGATTCCGTCCGGGCGATGAACTAACTGTGGCTGTATTACGAGAAGGAAAAGAGCTGGAAAAACAAATTCTTTTACAAAATAACCAGGGGAACACTGCAATTGTAAAGGAGAAAGATGAACTGACCGCTTTGGGGGCGCAGTTTGGCGAGGTGTCCGAGAAAGAAAAAAGGATGTTGAAAATCATGAGTGGATTAAAAGTTATAAAACTAGGTTCTGGAAAATTTCGCGATGCCGGAATTCATGAAGGTTTTATTTTACTGACAATGAATGGTATAAAAATTGATAGTGAAGAAGACGTTAAAACCGTTATTTCTGATGCCCGTGGGGGTGTTATGGTTGAGGGAATTTATCCCAATGGTATGAAAGCTTATTATGCTTTTGGAAGTAACTGAAACAAAAATGATTATTGACCATGTAAGACAATAATTGTTTTGCTTCATCAGGTTTTATATGATAAATGGAATCAAAATATTAAACATATGAAACCTTTTGTACAAACTAACGTAAACGCAGGACGCGCAAACATTTAACCAAAGTTTTGTTTTTATTTTGAGATACAAATAGCGGACAGAAAATAACTGTTCGAAGATAATATGTTTTTTTGCATAATATGTTAAAAGAGTGTAAATTTGCAATCCTTTTTCTTCCTTAAAAATTGTTAGGTTTAATATGAGACAACTAAAAATTACAAAATCGATCACGAATCGCGAAAGCGCTTCTTTAGACAAGTACTTGCAGGAGATTGGCCGTGAGGAACTTATAACTGTCGAAGAAGAGGTCGAGCTGGCGCAGCGTATTAAAAAAGGTGACCGAATCGCCTTGGAAAAATTGACAAAAGCCAACTTGCGCTTTGTCGTATCGGTAGCTAAACAGTACCAGAATCAGGGTCTTAGCTTACCCGATTTAATAAATGAAGGAAATCTGGGACTAATTAAAGCTGCTGAAAAATTCGATGAAACGCGCGGTTTTAAATTTATTTCCTATGCTGTGTGGTGGATACGACAGTCGATTTTGCAGGCTCTTGCAGAACAATCACGTATTGTGCGCTTGCCTCTAAATCAGGTAGGGTCTCTCAATAAAATCAACAAAGCGTTCTCGAAATTTGAACAGGAAAATGAGCGCACACCATCTGCCGAGGAACTGGCCGATCAGTTGGAAATTCCAAAAGAAAAGGTTCGCGATACCTTAAAAGTATCCGGACGGCACGTCTCCGTAGATGCGCCATTTGTGGAAGGTGAAGATAATAGCCTCCTCGATGTGCTCGAAAACCAAGATAGCCCAAAAGCTGACAGTGGTTTGATGAACGAATCATTAGGACGCGAAATTTTAAGAGCTTTGGCTACACTAACAGAAAGAGAACGCGATATTATCAAGTTGTTTTTCGGCATTGGTTGTCAAGATATGACGCTGGAAGAAATTGGAGAACGATTTGGCCTAACACGTGAACGCGTGCGCCAAATTAAAGAAAAAGCTATCAGACGGTTACGTCATACATCACGCAGTAAACTGCTGAAAGCATATCTCGGATAATTATCCAAAATTAATTTATATATAAAGCTGCTCTTATCGGGGCAGCTTTTTTTTTATTTCAGCAAACGGAAAATACCTGTCATTCTTTTTATCGTTTACACAGCTTATAATGACGATATGTCACTTTTGTTTGCGTGGCATATTTGTTGGAATTGGTACTTCAGAAAAATTCTAAAAATAATATAAAAATGCAAAAAGGAACAATTGGTGTAACTACGGAAAACATTTTTCCGATTATCAAGAAATTTCTCTAC
>JAQICA010000005.1 GCA_027858775.1 Salinivirgaceae bacterium
TCAATGAATATAAATGACATAAAAGAGGCTTGTCCAGCTTTTATATGTCATTTAATTTATTGAACAGAGCGGGGAGAAGCGTAATTTGATCTTGACTTTTTTGTATCTTTTTTTGTTAAGAAAAAAAGATTAGTGAAACAGCGTCCGCAACTTTTTCAATTGATTCTGTATGAGTAGTTGGCTCTGCTTTTTTTTGACCTGAAGCAAAAAAGGTAGGTTTGTGGAAATTGGGTGACCCGATGCACAAAAAAGGAAAAGAATGAGCGGTTGGCTCCGCTTTTTTACTTTACACTTTTCTGCCCATTGAGCAATTTTCACAAATCGAATGCCCCGTTTTATGTTTGTAAATTTGGGATAGAAAGGCTCTTCGCTTGTCGGTTTTAGCCACTTGCCTTAACGTTTGGTTGGGAGTGTTTAACCGATGATTGGCAAACTTATCGAAACAACAAGGTACGTAGGATAAATCGCTTGTAATTACCATTGAAGAAAACGCCCTGAAGCATCGATTAATCTTAACAGCTTGGTTTTGTCGTTTGTAGCGCTGAAATTTTTTGGTTTTAGGTAGCCATACTTCCCGGTCGCTGTAGAGTTGCATCGTTTTAAAAACTACTCGGTCGGCGCCCAAAGTAAGAGCTTTGTCTTTAATGACCGACAAATCGTGTTCGTTGTATTTGTTTACCAATGTTTGAACAATAATTTCGGGTCGGAGCCTGGCTTGGCTTTTTCGTGCTTGCATTAACCACGAAATACTTCGCCAAACAGTTTCCAGGTCTCCGCCCGATCGGTATTTTTCATACGATTGCTGGTCGGCGCCGTCGACTGAGATTATTATTCGGTGGATACCTGACTGCACCAGGTTGGTAGCCGTATTTTTACTGATAAAAGCTGCGTTTGTCGATAAAATGGTGAATACTTTCTGCTTGGCCGCATAATTGGTAATAGCGCAAAAGTTCGGATTTAGAAGCGATTCGCCTTGAAAGTATAAATTGAGTACGGTGCCAAATGGAGCAAATTCATCAATTATTTTGTATGCATCTTCTTTGGACATAAATGGTTGTGCTCGTTTAATTAAGCCCAAACCCACGGGGCATTGCGGACATTTAAGGTTGCAAACCCCCGATAGTTCAAGGCTTAGTGCATACGGCAATTGTGGATAAACCTTTCCGCTAAGTTGCGCCCACAAATGGAAGAACACATTTTTTAGTATGGTTATTCCACGTTTCTGGGAAAGGAATCGAATGTTTGTTATTGCCAATTGAACCTTGCGCCACATTTAGTTTGTTTCCAAAATATCGAAGAGTTCATCGAGGTTTGGTGTTAGGATAATTTCTGTCCGTCGATTTTTACGTCGCGCTTCGGGAGATTTTGCATCTTCAACGGGCATAAACTCCCCTCGGCCAGCTGCGGTAAGGCGTTTAGGATCTATGTCGCCATTTTTCAATAATATTTTTAAGATGCTTGTGGCACGTTTTACGCTCAGATCCCAGTTATCTTTAATGGGGCCGCTGCCCAGATAGGGTACATCGTCGGTGTGGCCTTCAATTACAATGTTCACATCTTTGTTTGTCGCCAATACGCCGGCAAGCTTAGAAATGGCTTTTTGCCCTTTGGGGTCAACAGTCCACTGCCCTGATTTGAAAAGGAGTTTCTCTTCCAGCGAAACATAAACTTTACCGTTTTTTTGTGTCACAGTAAGTCCTTGGTTCTTAAATCCAAGCAAAGCATCTAACACTTTGTTTTTTAGTGCCATTACGGCGCTGTCTTTTGCTTGAAGGATGCGTTCCAGTTCGTTTATCCGTTTACTTTTTTGAAGTATGTTTTGTTCTTTTGCTTGCAACGACGAATCGAGTGCAGCCAGTATGGCATTGCGTTCCGACAGTTGGGCTTCAAGAATGTAGAGCTTTTCGCGTTCCTTCGTCAGGCTGTCACGCAAGGTGTAAAGGCGGTCTTCACGTTTTTGCAAATCTTCACGGGCAACTTGCAGTTCGGCCATAAGTTTTCGCATTTCCTCTTGGCTGCTTTTGATGAGCACATCCTGCTTATTGGCCAGGTCGGAATACATGTTTTTGTAAACTTTATATTGGTGTTTGTAATGCCTCGATGTATCAATTTCCTCGGCCAATTGCTGCCGGGTTCCCGAAATGCGATTTTTCATCAGATCCAGTTCGGCGCCCATTTCCGTGTTGGCCACAGTAAGGTCTTCATTAACTTCTTTGAGCGAATCACGATCACTCACAGCACGTTCGTGCTTATATTCCAATTCTTTAAGTTGCTTTGCAGGAACACAAGACTGTGCCAAAGCAATAATTATGATAAATATAACCGATTTTCCTGTTAGAGTTGTAAATGCTTTGTTCATGATTGGGTTATTTATTACATTAAGGCGTATAAACAATTCTATTATTAACTATCGAGTTGTTGATGAATACAACTATTCTTATACGTTAAAGCCACAAAATTAATATAGAAATTGTTTTATGTCGCTAAACTTCGTAAAAATAACAAAAAAATGCCCAATACACCACAAGTAATTTTATAGTCCTAAAAATTAGGGTTTTACTATAGTCAAACAAGGTTGCTTTCTGTTCTGATGTAAGTATTGTTTTCAAAATGCTATATTTGCAACTCATTTATTTTTTTAGCTTACTCGAAAAACACATTTACAATGCGAATTATTTGCTTATTTACTCTTGTCTTTTTTTATACTCAAATCGTTTTTGGTCAATCGTACGAACCTGTGAGTGCCCCAAAAGTTACTGTTGTCGATACTTTTCATTCTACATACATAGTGGAAGACCCGTACCGTTGGCTGGAGAATCCCTTAAAGGCAGAAACAAAAAATTGGTTAGAAGCGCAGGAAGAACTGGCTGACAAGTATTTGAAAAAAATCCATAATTACAATTTTATGGGTATCAATAAATATGCTGCTGCTAAATCGTCGCTGCCAAAAAAAGAGGGCGACTTTTATATCACTCATGCTTATATTGATGATATTGGGCAAGCGGCCTTGTTGTACAAAAGGTCTCGTAATCAAAATTGGGATATTTTAATAAACCCGACTTATATCGACCGTAAAAATAAAGTGAAGATAGAAAGATGGGCTGTTTCGCCAGATTCTAAATATGTGGCATTTCAGTACAGCCGAAATGGATCAGATTGGGCAGAAATAGGTGTAGTGAACACAAGAACCGGTGCGATGCTCAACGATAACCTGAAAGGACTACGCTTTTCTGGTATTCAATGGCTTGATGACGGGTTTTACTACTCTACTAATGAGAAGAGCAACAAAGCCGGAGTACCTTTTAATCAAAAGCTATACTATCATAAATTAAATACTTCTCAAGGTACCGATAAGCTTATTTATACAAATAAAAGACACAAACTGGCCACGCACATTGTATCTGTAAGTTCCAACTATCAGTATACAATTATAAATGAGGGAATAGAGAACAAAGGAATAACAAATGTTTATTATATCGATCATGAATCGAATATTTCTACAATACGCCCTCTAATTGTTAACTTGAATTTTCCCATTTCGGTAATAGATGCTCATGAAGGAAAATTTATCATTAAGACTTTTAAGGATGATTGTAACAGTATGATTGCTAAAATTGATCCGGCTAATCCATTCAAATGGGAAACTATTGCACAACCCTATGCCGAAGCAGTATTAACGCGCACCATCCCATTTTCAGACAGGTTGGTAGCTGTATATAAAACCCCGTTTTACCCTATTATTAGCATATATAGCTATGATGGCGACGTATTGCATTCACTGCCGTTACCGGAAGGCACTTCTGTGGGAGGGTTTATTTCTAATTATAACGATAATGAAGTGTATTATTATTGGCAATCCTATACCATTCCCCGCATTGTGTATAAGCTCAACATAAATACTTTTGAAAACAAGTTGGACTATACTACAGAAGTGAATTTTGATTTTGAAAAAATTGAATATCTCACTGTCGAGTGCACAACTGCAGATGGAGCAAAGTTGCCAATTACGATGGTATATGAAAAAGGTCTGAAACGAAATAAAAAGAATCCGCTAATCTTAAGCACTTATGGTGGATACGGCTCAATGCCTTCTCCATCGTTTAACCCGGGTATAGTTCATTTTGTGAAAAATGGAGGTGTATATGCTTATGTAGGTGTTCGCGGAGACGGAAGCAGGGGAGCAAATTGGAGAAGAGCCGGTAAGCGGCTTAAAAAGCAGCAAGCCATAGATGATTTAATTTCGGCTGCCGAATATATGGTTGCAGAAAAATACACAAAACCCAAAAAAATTGGAATCACCGGTGGTTCGCACGGCGGCATGGTGGTTGCTGCAGCAGGCATTCAGCGTCCCGACCTTTTTGGAGTCGTAGTACCTGTTGCCGGAGTTTTTGATATGTTGCGTTTTGAAACGTCAGCAGTGGGAGTTTACAACATAGGAGAATTTGGATCAATAACCGATAGCACAGATTTTGTTAACTTGTACAGTTACTCGCCATATCATAATATTCAAGAAGACATAGATTATCCCACGATGTTGGTAGTTACAGGCGATAACGATGAGCGAGTGCCACCATACAATACATATAAGTTTGTAGCGCGTTTGCAAAATCGAAAAGCACAGAAGAACCCTATAATTATGCTACATCAGGAAGAGGCCGGGCACTATGGTGCTACAACCTTAAAAGGACAAATTGATGAGCTTGCCTACCAATATGGGTTTTTATTAAACGAGCTTACAAAAAAGAAGGATTAAGTTGGGTTCACAATTTCGTAGAATCCGTTAGAATATAGTAATCTTTATGCGTGAGGATTTTGTGTGTTTTTTGAAATTTGGAGAATAAATATTCGGGAACGAGTAATTTTATTACTTTTACGGTGCTTAACCTATACTGTGTAATGAGCGTGAACCAACAAGATATAAAGACAGGCGATTTTATTATACATTCGGATGATAATATTCCCGTATACAATGCCCTAAAGGCTAGCTATGAGCCAGGTATAGAGCGCGGGGAAGATTTTACCGTGCAGTTTGAACTGCCCCAACCAGACCGTGTAGAGTACGTTGTTGACGTCCCTGTGTTTTTACAAGACTTTACCTATCGCAAGCCCGAGACGAGTCCCATTTCTGTTTTTACCAATGTCAAAATACAGCAATTCAAAAGAACGGTAAAAAAACAGGAAGCCCCTGAAGCTGGATCCGAAATGCAGGAGACTCACTCTTTTAATGTTTTGCAAGGAAAAATTGCAAAAACAATACACAAGGCCAATGCATTTGAAAATTTGAGGCCTGTGCCACTAGTCAAACTTACCGCCAAACAGCAAAGCTATACGCATCAGGTGAATGAATTTTTGCGCTATAATCCCAGTTCTAAAAATAGAATTGAGGCAAGCGATGGAATGATCGGTATTGTAATAGGCTTTACGCTGTTTTTCTTGTATATGCGTATGATTTTTGGCAGGTATATGGACATGTTTTTCGGTGCCGTATTTAACAGGCTGCGGGCTCACCATATGCAGGAAGAGTCAGGTTTAATTTTGGGAAGAATTTCTTTTTTACTCAATATATTTTTCTTTTTTACAATTGGGCTGTTTGTTCAGCAAATACTCGATTTTCAGGGACTTCAGTTATTTGAATTATCGCAACTCAAATCACTTTTGTTCTTAACCGGAGTAGTGGCCTCCATTTACCTGCTTAAATGGTTATTTGCCAATATTTTAGGGCACTTCCTACAGATTCAATCCGTTACAAAATCGTATTTTTTCCACACATTTATATATAATAAAGTATTTGCACTTGTCAGCTTTCCTTTGTTGCTTGCCCTTCCCTATATCGATTCTTCTTGGGTCGCGGTTTTGATGCCTGCCATTCTGGTTTTTCTGGCTGTTATGTACTTTTTTCGGTTTTTTCGTGTTATTGTTTTTTCTATTCAAAGAAAACTTTCGCTTTTCTATTTGTTTTTGTACCTTTGTGCCCTTGAAATTATCCCCATTTTAATTGGGTATAATTTAGTCGACCAATGGCTGAGATTACCATTTTTTTAGTATTCACAAAAACTGTTGGAAATTGAAAATTAAAAAGATACTCGTATCACAACCGAAGCCTCAGAATGATAAGTCGCCATATTTCGATTTGGCAGAGAAGCATAAGTTGACCATCGATTTTAGACCTTTTATTGAGGTTAAAGGCATTCCTGCCCGAGAGTTCAGGCAGTCAAAGGTCAATATTCTTGATCATAGCGCAGTTATTTTTACAAGTAGAACTGCCATTGACCACTATTTCCGTATTGCTGAGGAAATGAGGATTACAATTCCCGATGACATGAAATATTTTTGTATTTCTGAATCGACGGCGTTCTATCTTCAAAAGTATATTGTTTACAGAAAACGGAAAATCTCCTACGGGAATGGAAAGTTTGATAACTTATTAACGCTGATTGAAAAAAATAGTAAGGAAACCTTTTTGGTGCCACTTTCTGATATTCATAAGGCTGAGATTCCTACAAAGCTCAAAAAGAGTAAAATAAAATTTACGAAGGCAATATTGTACCGTACTGTAGCTGCTGATTTAAGCGATCTTTCGGATGTGAATTACGATGTCCTCGTGTTTTTTAGTCCGTCAGGTATTGCATCGTTGTTTGAAAATTTCCCCGAGTTTAAACAAGACAACACCAATATTGCTGCTTTTGGACCATCAACATCAAAAGCGGTAACCGATGCCGGGCTTGAACTTAATATTAAAGCCCCACAACCAAAGGCTCCGTCAATGACTATGGCTCTCGAAATTTTTATTAAAGAATTTAATAAAAACGGGAAAAAGTAAATTTGAAATTGTAATTTATTGAATAGCTAACAATATTCGAAAAGCCATATCTGAACACAGATGTGGCTTTTTTTGTTAAATTTGCTCCAGTTTTGAAATTTTCTCATTAGCATTATCAGAACTGTTTACCCGAAGCTGTATAATGTGCCAATGATTTCCGGAAAAAGAATAACCTATGAATATGCTCCAGCAGGAAAAACGGTTCAAATTCTCCAAAAGTGAAAGGCTTAAATACCGTTCAGTTATCGACCAATTATTTGCTAAAGGGACAGCAATTAACAAATATCCTGTGCAAGTAATGTATCTTTTTGCTTCAGACGTTCAATATCCTGGTATTCAGGCCGGTTTCGCTGTACCAAAGCGTTTGGTCAGACGGGCGGTCGACCGAATAAAAATTAAACGACTCATGCGAGAAGCCTACCGTTTACAAAAACCGGAGCTTCACCAAAATATTGATAGCCGTGCAGGGCTTTACTTAATGTTCATTTATAAATCGAAAACTATTCCAACGTATCAGGAAATCGATGAAAAAATAAAAACAATTATTGAACGTTTGCAAAACAGAATTAAAGTGAGTTAATTTATAAACTGTTGAAACCTTCATGGAGCGTTTTTTGTTCAAGAGGGAATATTCTTTGCTAAGGAAAAGGCTAAATTTCAACACAATAAACAGCTTTTACAGAATAAATTAAAACGCTAAAGCGATAATAATAAAATTATGAAGAAAAAACTTTTATGGATAGCTCCAATAATTGTACTGCTCGGTATTGGAGTGCTAACAACAAGTTATAAGGATAATAGCTTTGAGATTGTTAAACACATCGACATTTATTCATCGCTTTTTCGTGAACTGAATACGTATTATGTTGATGAGATTGATCCCGGAAAGGTGATCAAAACAAGTATTGATAAAATGCTTGAGTCACTCGATCCATATACCAACTATATTCCCGAATCGGATATTGAGAATTATCGGTTTATGACTACAGGTAATTATGGCGGAGTTGGGGCGCTAATTCGAAAACACGAAGATAGGGTCATGGTTACTGATCCTTATGAAGGATTTCCGGCACAAACGGCAGGCTTAAAGGCCGGCGATGTACTCTTGCAAATTGACGATTTCGACACCAAGGACAAATCGCTGGAAGATGTAAGTGAAAAATTGAAGGGTCAACCCGGTACTGTTATTAATGTAAAAATTCGCAGACCCGGTGTTGAGCAGGTGATAGAAAAACAAATTGAACGGAAAGAAGTACATGTGCCAGCTGTTCCGTACTACGGAATGCTTGATAACAATGTGGGATACATTAATGCTTCGAACTTTACCCACAAAGTAGCCGAAGATGTTAAAGATGCACTGCTCGACTTGAAAAGTCAGGGGGCTAAAAGCTATGTGCTCGATTTACGCGGAAATCCCGGAGGACTTTTGAATGAAGCAGTGGAGATGACCAACTTTTTTATCAATAAAGGAGAGTTGGTGGTTTATACTAAGGGAAAGGTGAAGCAATGGAACAAGGAGTATCACGCACAGAAAGAGCCGGTTATTCCAAATATGCCACTTGCTGTATTGGTTAATCAGGGATCGGCATCGGCCAGTGAAATTGTTTCGGGCGCTGTTCAGGATCTCGACCGTGGAGTCATACTCGGTACCCGCACATTTGGTAAAGGCCTTGTACAAACTACCCGCCCGTTAAGCTATAATGCACAGTTGAAAATTACTACTGCCAAATACTATATTCCCAGTGGCAGATGCATTCAGGCATTAGATTATTCTAACCGTAAAGAGGATGGCAGTGTTGGAAAAATTCCCGATTCGCTGGTTACAAAGTATTCAACAAAAAACGGTCGCGCGGTGTACGATGGTGGTGGAGTCCTGCCCGATGTGGAAATTGAACCTTCAGGGATAAGCAAAATTACCATTAGCTTGCTACGTAAAAGTCTTATTTTCGACTTTGCCACACAATATGTAATTTCAGGCGACTCGGTTACCGACCCTGCTAATTTTGGGGTAAGTGATGAGCTGTACGAAAAGTTTATCGCATTTCTGAGTGATAAATCGTACGATTATAAACTGCGCAGCGTAGCTCAACTCGAAGAGTTCGAAGAAGTGCTTAAGCAAGAACGATACAATGAAATAGTGAGCGACGAGATTAAAGCACTGCGTGAGAAATTGAAACACGACAAAGAGAAAGACCTGATTACATTTCAAAAAGAAATACGAGAACTTTTGGCTGAAGAAATTACCAGCCGTTTTTATTATCAGAAAGGACGAATCCAAAATGCGCTCGAAACCGATCCGATGATTGATTCGGCAGTGGCTATTTTAGGCAATTCTCAACGGTATAATCGTATTTTGACGCATGTAACCGATTCTACGCAAAAAAAATAAACGATTGAATGAACTGAAAATAGTGCCCTTGCCATCTTATGCAAGGGCACTATTTTTTGTTGTTTCTAAGCCAACCAGTCTTAATTTTCAGTCTTAAATTATAGATATCAAAACCTAGCAAGATTATTGGTTTGCACCAAATTAGGCTATGAGTATAATGATTAGAAAGTCATTTATTATTCTCGTGTTAACAGCATTTATTCTTGTTGTAGGCTGCGATACCGAAGAGACTGAGACGTTTACTACATTCCGGTCGTTCTCCTTGTTTGGTGAAGGTGTGGCCATAGACGTTGATGCAGAGTATGAAACGTTAATTGCCGATGGCGTTCCCCATTTGGATTATAATGGAACAAGCTTTTTTATTGGATATCGGCAAGTGAGCAGTAATAATCAGGATCCGGTAATGATGCGCTTTAATAATGGGGAACTAACTTGGGTGCGAACCGATTTAGAAACTTCCGCAGACGACAGTAAAGGTTATGGGGTTTTTTGGGATGGAGCCGAAACCATGTACGCTGTATTTAGCAGTACAGGCACGCAGGGCGAGCCATCCATTGATTTCAGGCGCTTTGCAACAAATAGCTGGATTCCTTCTTATGGCCAGGGTGGAGGCGCAAAAATTGCTATAATTGCGCGAATTAATATTCAAACGGGTCAGCCTGAAGTTGCTACATTTGTTAAAGCAAAGCTATCTAATGGAAATGCCAATTCCGTTGTTGTAAAAAGTTTACAA
>JAQICA010000012.1 GCA_027858775.1 Salinivirgaceae bacterium
CCGTTAGGAAGCTCAACCCAATTAACTTAATCAACTCGATTACTCAATCAACTTAATTACTGAGACGCAATAGATTTAAAATATAAGAATTAAATAAAATGTGGAGAAAAACACAATAAAAAGTCAGGATACGACTGCTTTTATTTCGCCATGTCGTTTCCCGGCTATTGATGTTTAATTTTCTTACTGTTTACGAATAGTGTAAACTTCATTACTTTGCACCACCTGGTAACCCTCCTTCAATTCAATTACCCCCTCGCACAAACTTAACTTCTTTGAAATCACCGCTTATCAATAACTTCGGTTGCAATCCGTGCGTGCCGCTCAGAGAAATATCCTAGCCCACATTGCAGCCTGAAATTTATAACTATCTGATACTAAGAAGAGTCATTTTTGAAAATTTCGTCAGGTATCACTACGGATTTTTTCCGATAGAATGGAACGACATAGAAATTGTTGGTTTTTCACCGAATTGGGGATGTGAAAACCTTACAATTTCTTTGTCGTGGGCGAGAATCGCACAATTTGGATATCAATAAAGTTGTGTAAGTGTTACCAAAGCTTTAAGAAACAGCGTCATCGGTAAACGCAATATGATTTGAATTAATGGGGTTTGTTAAAATCACAAACTGAATGCGGGGTATCCAAAATAATTAGTTTAAGTACATTTTTTAATAACGATAATCTTTTATGCCGTTTCAGGAATAATAAATTTCAATAAAAATGGTTTGGCATAATTTTAGTTCGGTAAGTTCCGAACTAAAAAACCAGAATACATGAACACAGAGGAGCGTATTAAAAAACAACTTGAGCTTATCGAAACTATGGGACGCATCTTCGAGCGCGAGGGCATGCAGCCCGTTGTTGGTCGAATTATGGCTTTACTGATGGTTATGGACAAAGAGATGTTTACGTTCGACCAAATTGTGGAGGAGCTGCAGATTAGCAAAAGCTCTGCAAGTGTTGGACTGAAAATATTACAGGCAAGTAATTCTATTGAATACACTACTATTCCAGGCGACCGGAAGCGGTATTTCAGAATTAAAAGTCAGGATCCGCTTAGCTTGATGGAAGATATAAAACGTAAAATAGAGGAGAAGCGGGGTATTCTTACACAAGTTTTAGAATTAAAAGCCGATCCGGAATCGCGCAATAGCCAATTCTTCAAGAACCTTATTTATATAATGAATCATTTTCTTGAGAAGTACGAAAAGCATAAGGAAAAGTATCAGAACAAAGGTTAGCTATGTGTTTAGTTCGGAAAACCTTAAACCATTTTTATTATATGAAACGAAAACCTATGATTATTGGCGCTGCAATGCTGCTTATTGTCACCAACTTTTACGGACAGGAGCCTGTAGAGTTGTCGGTGAAGGAAGCAACGGAGTTGGCGCTTGAAAAAAACAAAGAACTGCAAAATGCCCGGAAAGATGTAAATATTGCAGAAGAGCAGTACAAAGAAACACGAGGGCAAGGGTTGCCGCAAGTCTCGGGTACATTTGATTATATGACCAACTTTAACTACGAGGCCGAGCTCGATTTTGGAGGCGGTGACACCGATCCGGTAGTGCCAGATATAGATCCAACCCAATTTGACGCCGGCGATATGGAAATTCTAAAATTGCTTGAAAGCATGTCTGCTGGTTCAAGCGGGGGCTCTACAATTGTGTTGGAGGATCAGGCCAATGCGAAGGTGCAGGTTTCGCAACTTATTTTTGGCGGGCAGTACTGGGTTGGATTGAAAACGGCCAAAATAGCCCGCGAACTGGCTAGTCAAAACGTAGAAATTACCGCACTCGATGTGAAGGAGAGGGTAGTAAGTTCTTATCAGCTTATTCTGGTAACGGAGGAAATTGTGACGATTCTCTCTAAAAACATCGAAAATCTGGAAGCAATGAAGGCGCATACCCAAAATATGGTGCAAGCTGGAGTGAAAGAGCAAACCGATGCAGACCAGTTGAGCGTTAGTATTTCGCAGCTTGAAAATCAGAAAAAGTCGATGGAACGGAATGTGAACCTCAATTATAATATGTTGCGTTACCAGATGGGGCTGCCCAACGAACAAGAAATTGTACTTGCCGAATCGTTTGACGATGTCATTAAGGAAATGAATGCCAGTAATGCTCTGTCAGAAGCGTTGGAGCTGGAGCAAAACCCCAATTATCGTATCGTGGAAACACAGGAAGGACTGCAGAAAAAACTTGTCGATATGGAAAAATGGGCTTTCGCACCCACCTTGACCGGCTTTTACAGTTATACCGAAAAAATTATGACTAGTGGCTTCGATTTAAGTCCGAAAAATGCAGCCGGATTAACACTGAATGTTCCCATATTTTCAGGCGGTACGCGAAAATCGAAACTCGAACAAGCCAGGCTGGAGCTCGATAAGGTTGCCAGAAACAGGGAAATGCTCGAGGAGCAGTTAAAAATACAAGATAATCAGCTGAAATTTGATTTGGCCTCGGCGCTGGAAAACTACACAACGCAAAAAGAAAATGTAGAGGTTGCCAAACGTATTCTGAAAACAACCGAAAATAAATATAAGCAGGGAATTGTGTCGAGCCTTGAGCTAACGCAGGTGAATTCCAAGTACATGGAAGCTCACAGCACATTTTTAAGTGCAGCTATGGAACTGATTCAGGCAAATATTCAGCTTAAAAAATTGCATAATAATCTATAAAAACATCCTGCTAAAGGGTTGGTTATAAAATTGTAACCGAATAAAAAAACACATCATCTATTAAAATCAGAAATAATACTAAACAGATGAAGAATATATTCAATCAAATAATTACGCTATTCGTTTTGGCTGCGCTAACACTAAGCGCATGCGCTCCCGAAGAAAAAACACAGGAAAAAGCACAGGAGAATAAGGCTCGTCCGATAAAAACACACATTTTGACCATGGACTCCATTCAACGTACGATCAATTACACTGCAAATGTAATTGCGTTCGAAGAGCTTTACTACGCTCCTGCTCAACCCGGCCGTATCAGTGCTATATACGTAGAAGTTGGAGATCGGGTGCAAAAAGGACAAGAGCTTGTTAAAATGGAACAAACCCAACTCACACAATCGCTGCTCCAGGTTGAGGAGGCCCGCCGTAACTTTATGCGAATGGATACGCTGTATAACTTGAACAGTATTCCTAAACAGCAATACGACCAGGCAAAAACACAGTACGAAATTGCATTGTCGAATTTGGAATACTTGCAAGATAATACGGTTCTAACCGCACCTTTTAGCGGGGTGGTTACCGGGAAATATTACGAGACCGGCGAATTGTATTCCGGCGCACCAAATACACAGGCAGGGAAAGCTGCTGTGATTGCTTTAATGCAAATTTCGAAAGTGAAAGCGGTTGTGAGTATCTCTGAACAATATTTTGCTGAAATAAAAAAGGGCATGACCGCTGAACTTACTACAGATAATTATCCGGGGCGTGTATTCGATGGGCGTATTTATAAATTGCATCCCACTATCGACGCTGCTACACGAACATTTAAAGTCGAAATTCTTATCGACAATAAAAAAGAGTTGCTTCGCCCGGGCATGTACGCTAAGGTGGCTATTCATCTCAAATCTGAACTTGCACTGCTTGTGCCAGCCATTGCTGTGGTGAAAGAAGACGGAACCAATAATCGTTATGTATTTATACATGAAAATGGTATTGCCCGAAAAGTAAGTGTAGAAGTGGGCATGCGTAAAAATGATCGCATAGAGGTGATTTCGGATAAAATTAAGCCGGGAGTAGAACTTGTTGTGGCCGGCCAGTCAAAATTAATGAACGGCGATGAAGTAGAAGTGAAGAATTAAATTGCGAGTGCTTAAAAATTAAATGAATTAGATTATGAGTATATATGGCAATGCAGTAAAAAAGCCAATTACTACCACAATGGTTTTTATTGCGGTAATTATTTTCGGATTGTATTCCCTTACACGGCTTCCTGTAGATTTGTACCCCGAAATAGAATTTCCGGCGGTAACTGTGTTTACAACCTACCCGGGAGCTAGTGCCAGCGATATTGAAATAAACATTACAGAGCCCATCGAAGATGCACTGAACACTATCGACGATTTGAAGGAGGTACGGTCTGTTTCGCGCGACAATTTGTCTATCGTAACGCTCGAATTTGAGTATGAAACCGATTTAACAGAAGCAACCAATAATGTGCGCGATGGGTTGTCACTTGTAAGCGATGCGCTACCCGATGAGGCCGAAGATCCTACTATTTTTAAATTTAATTCCAGCATGTTTCCCATTATGATGTTTGCTGTTACGGCAGATGAAAGCTACGAGGGAATTGAAAAAATGCTCGAAGAAAAAATTGTTAATCCGCTTAATCGCATCAATGGAATTGCGTCTATTAGTGTAATTGGAGCGCCAATTCGCGAAGTAGCTGTAGAATTCGATCCTCGTAGACTAGAAGCATACAACCTCACTATTGAGCAAATTGGGGCCATCCTGGCATCGGAAAATGTAAATATGCCGCTGGGAAATATCGAAATGGGCGAACTCGATTACCCTTTCCGCGTTGAAGGAGAGTTTAGCGGTAGCGAACATTTATCCAATGTAGTGCTTGGAAATTTCAATGGACAGGTTATTTACCTGAACGATGTGGCTACCATCCGCGACTCTATTCGTGAAATGTCGATGGACGAAAAAATTAATGGTAAAGATGGCGTGCGAATTATGGTTATGAAGCAGTCGGGCGCCAATACCGTTACTGTTGCCCGCGATTTGAACGAGCGAATGGCAGAACTTAAGGGGAATCTTCCGCACGATGTGGAAATACAAACCATTTTCGATTCCAGCGAATTTATTAAGGGATCGATTAGTAACCTGTCACAAACACTTTTGTTTGCATTAATTTTTGTAGTACTTGTGGTGCTGTTTTTCCTTGGACGTTGGCGCGCTACATTTATTGTGGTACTCACTATTCCTATTTCGCTTATTGTGGCGTTTATCTACTTGAGTATTACCGGTAATTCAATCAATATTATTTCATTATCGGCACTTTCCATTGCAATTGGAATGGTTGTAGATGATGCCATTGTAGTGCTCGAAAACATTACCAAGCACATAGAACGAGGGAGCAGTCCGCGCGAAGCAGCTATTTATGCAACCAACGAGGTATGGCTGGCTGTTGTAGTGACTACATTAACCGTTGTGGCCGTGTTTTTTCCTATGACGATGATTTCCGGAATGACAGGCATTATGTTTCGTCAGTTAGGATGGATTGTAACCATTACGGTCACTTCCTCTACACTTGCCGCAATAAGCCTGACTCCAATGTTGAGCTCAAAAATGCTGCGTTTGCGCACCCGCACAAAAGAGCCGGGGCGCTGGAGTTACGATCGGACGATTAAAGTAATGCTCGATAAGTTTGATGCCTGGTACGAACGTACTTTAGCATGGAGCTTATATCATAAAAAAGTAATTCTGTTTGCTGCTTTAGGTATTTTTCTATTATCTGGTGTAATGTCGAAACAACTGGCAACGGAGTTTATGCCGCAATCCGACGAAAGTCGTTTTTCGGTTTCAGTTGAGCTGCAATCCGGCACACGTGTCGATAAGTCTATCGAAATAGCGCGTAAAATCGACAGTGTTTTAAATACAAAGTATCCTGAAATAAAGATTATTGCCACTTCGGCAGGAGCCGACGATCAGGGTGGGTTTATGTCCATGTTTCAATCTACCGGATCCAACATAATTAATTATAATATTCGATTGCTCGATGTGGAAGACCGGGAGCGCGATATTTGGTCTATTGCCGAAGATATACGACAAGATTTATCAAAAATTCCCGAAATTACAATTTACAACGTGAGGATGGGTAATTCTGGAATGGCCGGAAATAACGTGGATGTAGAGATTTATGGTTACGACCTGCAAACCACAACGCGAATTGCGCGCCAGGTGGCCGATAGTATCCGATCCATCGAAGATGCCCGGGAGGTTTCGGTTAGTCGCGAAGATGAAAAACCTGAATTGCGTATGGAACTCGATCGCGAAAAGCTGGCTATGAATGGGCTCAATACAGCCACTGTATCGCAAGCATTGTACAACCGCGTGGAAGGTATGATTGCTACAAAATACCGCGAAAAAGGCGAGGAGTACGATGTGGTGTTGCGTTTCAAAGAGGAGTTTCGCAATAGTATTTCCGATATAGAAAATATTGTTGTGCAAAACAGACTTGGCAATAATGTGAAAATTAAAGAGTTGGGTGTAATTAAGGAGTATTATTCGCCACCAAACATAGAGCGAAAACGCCGCGAGCGCGTTGTAACCGTGTCGGCAACACCTTACGAAACATCGTTGGGCGAGCTGGCTGAGTCTATCAAAACCAAGGTGGCAAATGTAGACATGCCGCGCGAGGTGATGGTCGAAATTGGTGGTGCGTACGAAGATCAGCAAGAAGGATTTATGGATATTGCCATGCTGTTAGTTTTGAGCTTGCTGCTTGTGTATATTGTAATGGCATCGCAGTTTGAATCGCTGAAAATGCCATTAATAATTATGTTCTCTATTCCATTTGCCTTTTCGGGTGTTATTTTCGCATTGCTTATTACCAACACAACGTTGAGTGTTATTGCTGCTTTGGGTGCGGTTATGCTTGTTGGAATTGTAGTGAAAAATGCCATTGTGCTCGTCGATTACATTAACCTGATGAGGGAACGCGGGTATGAGCTTGATGAGGCTATTACACTCTCTGGAAAATCGCGTTTGCGCCCCGTGCTAATGACTGCCATGACCACCATTCTGGGAATGTTGCCACTGGCGCTGAGCACCGGCGAAGGATCAGAGATTTGGAGCCCCATGGGAATATCGGTAATTGGTGGCTTAGTGGCCTCTACACTCATTACAATGGTTATCGTTCCTGTTGTGTATAAGCTGTTTGCCATTCGTGGTGAGCGAAATAAAGATCAAAAAATTCGAGCGAAATACGCTTTTTTAAATAAATAATATGCGGGAGCGCCTTGCTGTTGCACAAGCAAGGTGCTTCTTTTATACTTTATGCATCAATAATTAAAGAAAATAAAAATGAAGTGTACTTGTTGTTCAAAGCTATCAAAGCTTAGTGTTGAAATAGTGAAGTGGATATTTCATGTCAATTATTAATAAAATAGCGGTAAACCTGAGCAAACCACCCTTTTTGTAAGGAATTGAAGTGGTTTATTAAAAAATCAAAGCATTATGAAATCAATATTTATAGTATACAATCAGGCTCATACAGAAAAAGTTGCTTATATGCTCGACCATTTTGGTGTGCGAGGTTATACCCAATGGAACGGTGTTGCAGGCCGAGGCTCTGAAAGTGGCAATCCACATTTGGGAACACATACGTGGCCGGAGCAAAATCAGGCATTATTGGCTGTGGTGAACGACGATAAGGTTGATGAGATATTGGAAACGGTCAAAAAAATAGATGAAATAAACACAGAGGTGGGTATTCGCGCTTTTGTGTGGAATATTGAACAGGTAGTTTAACGAGCTGCAATGGCTCAAAATGTTTTTTGGTAAATTGTTGTTCTCATCTGCTACCTAAATTCCCCAAGGATTTATTTTTTAGTTAAAAATGCTTGTGGAATTTTTGGACACTAGTGGCATGCACTACTCTTCGTGGTGTGTATGCTATTTTTTTTGAGCGTTGCAGACCGGTTTATGTTATTGCGTCGGGCATTATGCACCTAGCAAACTGTGGCAATTCGTGTATGCTCAATTCTTCCCATTTTGTTAAGTGATGATCGATAATTACTCTCAGTAGCTCTTGCCGGCCAAGCATGGCACCGGTTTTTGTGTTTTTTAGAACAACTATTGTCAGTTTGTATTTTGGAACGCGAATTAACAAACTTTTAAACCCCTGCCACCATCCGGCGTGATAATATACTTTTTCGTTCTTGCGCTCAAACATGCGCCAGCCATAGCCATAGTTGTGTTTGTAGTGCTGAGGCTTCCCCATGGGGCGAAACGCCAATTTTAGCGTATCTGTATCCATTAAAATATTGCTGTACAGTCCCTGATCCCATTTGAACAAATCTTCAGCGGTGGTGTAAATTCCTTTGTCGCCGTAAGTGCCATTCAGGTAGGCCTCTGTGGCCACATTCCAACGGTAATTATAGCCTTTAGCTAAATGCGCTAATGTATCTGTCTTGTTATAGGTGTAGGTTAAGGTGTTTTGCATCCCCAATGGCTCAAAAATATTTTTTTGCATGTATTCGGGATAAGACATTCCGCTCACTTTTTCAATTATCGACGCCAGTAGCATATAGCCGGAGTTGCTGTAGTCGTATCGTCTGCCCGGCGGATAGTAGGGAACCGGTTCGTGCTCTTTCCACAACGCAATAACATCATCGTTGGATATTAATTGGCTTTTGTCTGTAATTAGTTTGTCGATAAAATAGACGTAATTCGATAAACCCGACCGGTGTACCAATAACTGGTGAATGGTAAATCCTTGATAGGGCAAATGCGGAAAGAACTTGTTGATGCTGTCGGTAAGCGCAAGTTTGCCTCTGGCGTACAGTTGCAAAATGGCTGTAGCGGTAAACTGTTTGGTTACAGAGCCAATCTGGTACATCGTTTTATTCGAAATGCTGTCTCGATTCCGGTAATCTTCAAACCCCAACCCCTCATTAATGATGATGTCGTTATCGATCCCGACCAGCAACGTGCCGTTAAATCCTAAACGGTGCTTGTGATGAAGCAGGTTGGATAGTTCGTTTTTTAAGTTTTTATGCAGCAACGTATCTTTTTTCTCTTCCTGTATGTCTGCCGTTGGGAGAGAAGTTGGTGGCGATTGGAATTTTGCATTACTGAAAAAAGCCATACCTGCCAGTATAAAAACAATAAATAGTATTTCTGCGCTATATTTTTTTGCCATGTTCGGGTGTTTCATGCATCTGCGTATTCTGTAGTCAGTGCAAATTTAATTAGTTTTTCCTATCTCTTACACATATTAGTTACACTTGCGTTGATTTATTGAAATGAGTTTTTTCTGCAAAAGTAATTTCAACATTTTATTGCAGCTATGGTTCTTTGCCCGTGGTTTGGTTTATTGCTATTATCATCATCAGATGTATCTTTGGTTGAGTGGCAAATGCTCAAATTTGTTTTTAGTAAAAAAGATATCAAATTGCATACCTTAAAGCAACCAATTCTTGTAACCCCTAAATTATAGCGTTATGCGTTTTAAGTTAGCTATATTACTCTTTTTATTCGGATTTATCTCCACGTTTACATTTGCTCAGGAAAAAGTTTCAATTCCCGGTTTTGGGGAGTTGCCCGTCGTTCAGAATGGCGATGTTTATCAGATTACATTGGATAAATTTGGCACATTCGATTTCAAAGGAACGCTTTTGCCCTTCGATCTTGAGGCTACGGTGCAGGTAGAGGAGCTGCGGAATTTTCCGGGCTATCCGGTAATGGCCAATCTTGGTTTGCAGGATATTGTTCTGAAAGTTTCAACAGCCGGAGTGTTTATTGGAGCTAAAGCCGATACAAAGAAAAGTCTCAAAGTGCTTTTCGATTTTTTAGGTATAGATGCTCCGTATTTACTGGTAAATTCAAAAATTTCGAAAACGAGCTTTGCACTTGAAAGCACCTTGGATTTTTCTCAAAACCCTGTAATAATAGATGTAATACCCCCTGCCGGAACGCAATTGCAATTGTCGTCGTTTTCGCTGCTTGCCGGAGCCGGAGCGGGGGGAGCAGCCATTAGCGTTATAACCGAAATGAGGGTGAAGCCTACCAAATGGGATCCAGCACTAAAATCGAAATTTGAATTCTCCTACGATCTGCGCACGCAGGAAATTAGTGGAAGCGGTTCTATGATTGATACCTGGACTAATCCATTTGGTTTGGATAAACATTTGGGAAAGGATGCTATTTCGTTTACAAACACCGCAGTGGCGCTAGGATGGATTCCCGGAGCGCCTACACCTACAACCTTGGGGTTTGCAGTGGAAAACGCTACGTTTTTCGATCTCGAATTTGGCTCCCTGATGAGCATATCGCCTGCCAATGGCGAAATAGCATTAAAGGCAAGTCGGAATAAAATAACGATGAACGATTTTACTTCTGTTTTAAGGGGAGGGTTCGGACTGAAAATCCCGGATATATTCCCGAAAGATATTTACATCCGCGATGTGGAAATTTTGTTTTCGCCTAATGGAGGCCAGGTAGGCGAGATAGAAATTGAAAGTGGGTTTGCCATGAAAGGAAAGGCCAAACTGTTGGAAGCTGTTGAGGCTGATCTCGACTATAGCATGAGCCTCGATGCCGGTTATCGCTTAGACTTTAACATAAACGCCAATCTAAAAAAAGCTTTGATGAACGAAATTCGTAAGGTAAAACCATTGGCACCTGTAATGGATCAAATTTTAAGCACCTTCCAGCTCCGCAAAGTAAATACGCACATGGAGGCCGGCACAGACCTGAAGTTGGATGGTAAAACTCACGTAGCTTTCGAAGTATTTGGCAAAAGCCATAGTTTTACGATGAAAGCAGCACTCGACCCGAAAATAATTATCGATGCCATTATCGATAAGTTACTGGAACAGGGAAAAATAATTGAAGTAGCCGGTCAAGTTTCTCATTTGGCAACAGATGCCGGAAAAACTGCTGTTGGTATGGTCAACAATATTAAGGATTTTGCCGGTGAATACAAAGATGATATAGAGCATTTACCCCACAGTTGGGATAAATGTAAAAATGAGTGCATTCCCAAATTGGCAAGAAACAAGTCGAACCCTGTGTGGGATGGATCCAATATTGCTGTTTGGGAATTTTACAGCAAAGTGTATCCCGAGCTAATTAAAATTGAGGGAAGCAGCACCGCCGAAACAAAAAAACTACGAAAAGATCTTGTTTGGAACGATTGGTTAAGGTTGGCTAACACTATTGACAGCAGATGGCAAAGAGTTCGGAAAGATGGAACGTGTAAAGGATATAAATGCAAATGCGACAAGTATAAAAAACTTGTCGATCAGAAACACAACTCACATAAAAATCTGAGGAAAAGGTTGTGGCATCAAATGATGACCGACAAGGACAATAAGTTTGACATTTACCATGCTCAAAACCTTGGCGACCAAATGTACCTCAATATTCCGGGCTATCACGTAAATGGGAACCGGAAAAACGGCACTAAAGTTAGTGTGTGGACTATCGATAAGGGAATTGACCGAGTTATAAAAATGATTCCTGATGCCAATCACCCCGGGTATTTCTATATTCAGCTTCAACATTCCGAAAAAGTTTTCGATATCGTGGGCAATGGCACTAATCCGGGAGCCAATGTGCAGTTGTGGAGCAAGAGCGATGGAAATGGCGATCAATTGTTTAAGCTTGTCGAGGTCGATGGCAGAGCAGACACCTACTACATACAAAGTAAAATAGCAGGTTTATATCTTACTTCAAACGGGAAGGGAGAACTTGTAACTGTTGAGAATGCTGCCAATACAGCCAATCAGCAATGGTATTTTAAAAAAATATCGCCGTACGATATTGCACCACCCACCGGCGGTAAGTACCGTATTCGAACTATGGCTGTAAAAGGACGATATTTAGATATTCCCGGATATGGCCCGGGCACAAAAGGGAAAGATGCCTATGTACAGCTTTGGAATTTGGATAATGGTTCTGATCGAACGCTGGAAATTGAACGACATAAAAAGACAGGTTTGTACACCTTGCAACCTTTGCACTCAAAGTATGTACTCGATGTAGAAGGCCGATCAGAAGATAATGGCGCACGCATTCAACTTTATACCAATCGCAAAGGAAGTAACCAGCTGTTTCAGTTTTTGTATGCCGGCGAGCCCATGGTTTACAATATAGTTGCTGCCCACAGCGGAAAATTAATTGATGCTTCCCGAAGCAAAATCCACGATAATGGTTGTCCGGTACAGCAATGGTCGGCCAATGGAGGCGATAATCAACAATGGAAACTGGAACCCATAATCCCCACATGGGGAATTCCTCCTGCTCATCAGTCGTTTCTTGTGAGAAATGTGTATTCAGATAAATATTGGGATATTGGCGGGCGAGGCGCCGAAACCAATAAAAACGGGAATAAAATTAAAATGTGGACGCTGGACGACGGTGCCGACCGGAAATATCGTTTCATACGTTCCGGCGATGCCGATTGGATAAATATTCAGTGTCAGAATGGCGGTAAATACCTCGATGTGGTGGGAACAGGTGGCGAGAATGGAAAGAAAATTCAACTGTGGGACAAAACCGGCAAAAACGATCAGAAATTTGCCATTGAGATTATCTCACCTACCACATTCATAATTCGCACAAAAGCATGGAAATGCATTGATACTTATGGCAATTCCTATAAAGGCAATGCCTGGAAGGAGAATGGAAGGCATTTACAGACCAACCCAAAAGGCTTTGACCCCGATCGGATATTTCAATTAATCTATGCAGATGGCCCCAAAAAGGGGCAGGCGTATCAGTTTGAGCTGGAATAGCGTTTTATGTCGTTTCGTTTTAATGTTTTAATAATCACATTTAAAAAGTGAATATATGATCGGTGAAATTTATAAAGGAGTGTTTCTGTTTATTTTTATTGTTTCCTGCAATCAAATTTTTGGAAACGATGTACGGAATGATAATCAAAGAGTAAGACAGGAAGTATCTCACCAAAAGGCTGAGCAATGGCCCGACGAAAAGACTCATGAAATTCAACCGTTTCTTACATTTGAGCAGCTACTGCAAACCGGATTTTCGGGAACGGAACCTTTTTGGGGAATTCGGTTTCGAAAAGAATACATGCACTTTACACCATATCCAGGAGCACCGGAAGAGCTGTTCCGGTATACAAATACACCCGCAGGCCACTCGCCGGTGAAGGTGCTGAGTAGTGATGAAATACAAATTCAGGTTCATTCCCCGGGAGAAGGCAGTGAGCAAAGTTGGCGAATAATTATTCGTAACCAACCGTGCAGCGATGGTATGTCTGATAATACTTACATGTATTCTATCGACATCATTAAACGAAGTGGCGCTAGTGCCCGGGGTTGCATGCAGGGATGCGGTGGCGGTAAAAAGGCTTCGGTTACAATTCAGGAAATAAATGCAACGCGCAAAATTCAACGTTTCGAAGTAACCGAAGTAATGTATAAACCACACGATGAGTTTCATGTTGGCATAAAAGGCAACTTCCGCTTTCAGGGGCGTTTTTCCATCGACCCAATGTCTGATCAGCTCACATTTCGTGTAGATGAGGACAGCCGACTGGGTATCGATGTGGTGATTGAAAGTTATACGCGTCCCCTGGTTACTTCTTTTTATTTTTCAAACGAACAAGATGTGGCTGCGGCACTTGGTGACGAAAAAATGGCTGAAATAATGCGTGGAGAGCAGGTAGAATCAGTCATATTAGTGAAAAAATACTCGTTTGGAGGTAAAATAGACGGTTACGGTGGGGCAAATGCCACGTTTGTAAAGCTGATGCAAGAGTAGACCTTTTACCGGCTAATTGCTTCACGGAAACATGAAAAATTGCAAAAGGCGCCAATTGTTGAAATCGGCGCCTTTGCTGTATCGCTAAACGAAAAGTATTTTAGCAAGTGCCTTAGACTTGTTCTAACACACTTTCCAAGCTATCGAATCGATGATGGTAATCGTCCATGGCCAGTTCAATAATTTTCAGTGCTTCCTCTGCGCCGTACGTATGCGTAATTTCTGAGATCCGGTCTTTGCCCGGAATATCCTTGTAGGTCAAAAAGTAGTGCTTTAGTCGTTCTACCACTGCCGGGGGAACTTCATCAATACTTTTGTAATGTCCGTATCCAGCGTCATCGCGCAGTACGGCGATAATTTTATCGTCTGCCATTTCGCCGTCAATCATACGGAAGCCACCAATAGGAATAACGTGTGCCAGAATATCGCCATGCGAAATGGAACGTTCCGTAAGTACGCACACATCAAGCGGATCGGCATCGCCTTGAATACCTTCGCGCTCGGTTTTTTCTGAGCAGAATTCGCCCACGCGCTCGCCACAATAGGTTTGCGGAAAAAATCCATAAAGTGCCGGAATTACGTTGCTGTACTTTTGCGGCCTGTCTATGCGAAGGTAACCGCTCGATTTGTCCACTTCGTACTTAACCGTATCGGTGGGAACCATTTCGATATACGCTGTAATTACTTGTGGTGCCATAGGCCCAAGGTCAACACCGTGCCAAGGGTGAGATTTATAGCGAAGCCCCATTAGCTTGCCAATCGGATCCATAATTTTGTTTCTCATAGAGTAAATTTATTTTTGATTTTTCTATCGGTGTATGTAACGTTGTGGTAATATGAATGTTTGATGTTGCTGTGTATTTATGCAAATACTTCTTTGAAGTAATAGTAAATCATTACAGAAGAAACAATTAGTTTTAGTCCTGTGCCCAGTAAAAAACCGATGAATGAACCTATTCCGCTTCGGAGCGCCTTGCTGAGATCGTCTTTTTGTAGCATTTCGCCAATTACGGCTCCTATAAACGGACCAATAATGATGCCTAAAGGAGGGAAAAAGAACAAGCCGCCAATGAGTCCCAGCGTACTGCCAATAACGCCGCTGCGCGTGCCGCCAAACCGTTTTGTGCCCCACACAGGTATAATGTAATCGAGAGCTGTAACTACTGCTGCCAGTACAAATAATGTCAACAAAAAGTTCGACGAAAAATCAACCTTTTTTGTTGCTTCAAGCACTAAGATGCCAATAAACGAAATGGACGGACCGGGTATAATTGGTAAAATGCACCCGATAAGACCAACAAGGAGTAAGATACCGGCTAAGCTAAATAGTAGAACCTCTATCATGGTTTTAATGTTTTTACGGTTGCCAAATGAAATGTGCCCATAATTGCGGGTACGGCTAAATTAATTATCCACAAAAGTAATGAAGCTCCCAAAATTCCGGCGCTATTTGTAGAAAAAAAACCAAAAATTAACAGCGATAAGCTTCCTCTGATACCGGGTTCTGCTATTGTAATTGAGGGAATTACAAGCATTGCTGCATAAAGTAATCCAATGCCTAGCAGGCTTTCGCCAATAGTGAGGCCGGTGGCAAAATAGTGTAACAGGAGAACAAATTGTGTGGCAAACACCAAATATCGGGCTGCCGATAAAAGTAGAGTTTTAAAGAGCACATTTACAGTTAGTTGTTTGAAACCCAGTAATGCTTTTCGTATGTATTTGTGTAATTTGAACCTTAAGAGCATATCCGATATCTGCGGAAGCATAAGATAAAATAATAACCCCAGTAGAGTAACTATTGTAGCGATGCAAACCTGCTGCCAGTTGGTGATTTCCGATTCGGGCGATTCAGTTAGCCAAATCCAACCGCACAGGGCTCCCACAAAAAATGTGATGCCGCTTTGTGCAAAGCTTCCGGCCATAGTAATAGTAATGCCGGATAGGCGATTCCGCTGTTGCAAAATCCATATTCGTCCAATATATTCGCCTGTTCTGTTGGGTGTAAATATGGCAATGCTTATACCAGCCAGTACGCTCCAGAACGCTTTAATGAGCGGAATGCGTTCGGTGGATTTGAGCATGTATCGCCATTTTGTAGCTTCGAGCAGCCAGTTTGCCGGCATCAGTAAAATGGCAGAAAGTAAAAATAGAACGTTATTGTGCTCAAACGGCTTGAGGAATAAAATATTTTCAAAACTTTCGTCGATAAATATGCGGTAGGCAATAAACCCGTAAGAGGCTGCAATTACAATGGCTTTGACTAGGAAAATGAGCGTTTTGCGAGGGCTTTTCATGTGGTGGTCTATCCGTATGGTTATTTCTTTGCGAGGTCGAAAATACGGGTTTTTGCTACTATTTACTAATTTTGTACATGAATTAATTCCTCCTTACTAATATAAGCCGGGGCAGTTAGGTAAAAAAGAAAAATTGATTGTATAATGGTACGTCCAAAAAAAAAATTAGGCCAGCATTTTTTAATTCAAGATTCCATTGCGGAGCGCATAGCTAATGCGGTAGATGATAATGGCCTGCTCATGTTGGAAATTGGGCCCGGTGAAGGAAAGTTAACACAGTTTTTACTAAAGCGGTTTACTGAACGTTTATTTGTAATTGAAATCGATGAGGAGTCGGTTGAGCATTTGCAGCAGCGTTTTAGCGAGTTAGATGGCAAGGTTCTATTCGGCGATTTTCTGAAAACAGACCTTGCCGACCGGTTTGATAGTTATAATTTAGTGGGAAATTTTCCGTACAATATTTCGAGTCAGATTTTGTTTCGTATGCTTCAGTACCGGCAGTCGATACCCCAACTTGTTGGCATGTTCCAACGCGAAGTGGCCGATAGAGTAGTGGCGCCTCCCGGTTCAAAAACATACGGAATTTTAAGTGTGTTGGTACAGGCTTTTTACGACGTTCGATATTTATTTACCGTGCTGCCTGGCTCATTTTTTCCGCCACCAAAGGTAAAGTCGGGAGTTATAAAGCTAGTGCGAAATAATCGGAACCAACTTAACTGCGATGAGGAGCTGTTTTTTAAAGTTGTAAAGCAAGCCTTTAATCAGCGGCGCAAAACGTTACGTAATAGTTTACGCTCGCTTTTATCCGATGAGATAATTCAGGACGAAACCTTTAACGCACGGCCAGAACAATTGTCGCCCGATGATTTTGAAGCTATTTGCCAAATGATTGAAAAGAAGTAGCAGTGTGGTTGTGTTTCGGCACTAATTGTAGAAGTTCCAGCTCACACCAAATCTTAAGTTGCGGGGGCGCATGGGGTACTCGTAGGCAGAATAGTAACTTGTGCCACGCATACCACTGTTGGCATGCTCCATGCGGGCAAACAGTAAGAATCGCTTTATGCGTCCGCCCACAAAAATATCAATCAGGGGGTAGTTCCCAATAAGTCTGTCGCGTTGCAAATAAAACTGTGCAGTGGCCGGAGCATATGCTGGAGCGTAATATTTTGTGTACATCCAGGTTGTAACTCCAGCATATAGCGTGAATTTTCCGCCGGTGCTTTTAACATTTATCAATCGGTGATAATAGAATGTTCCTTTGGCTGTAAGTTCCGGAATATCGATAATGTCTGTAGCGCTGTATTGACCTAATAAATTCACCTCTAAATTAAAGTGATTCCACCACGTAAATTGTTTGGCAATTTTCCCTCCTACAACCAATATGTTGTTTATGTGTTGCTTGGGTTCCATATTCTCATCGAAGTAAATGAAATTATCGAGGAGGTTGGCTGTAACTTCAATATTTAGACGCGATTTGATGAGACGCAGATTGAAAAACAGTTTTTGCTCTTGTTCGTCTCTGAAATTGTTTCTCCATTTAAAATGGTTTGAGTAATACTGTCGGTAAAGGTAGTCGGCTTTGCGTTCTTCATGAGTAAATTGAAAGTGCATGTAAAGTGTGTCGAAGCCTATGGGCTGGTAGCGAACAAGGTTTGTTGAAAAGTAGTGGTTTTCTTGTTCATAATCGGTAAACGGATGATAATACCCTTGAATATCGATGGTGTATCCTTCCGGTTTTTTGTAAGTAAACTGGCCTCCAACAGAAAGTGTGCGGTATGTCGTATCGTTATTGTAAGTGAAAAGTGTATCGCGATATAGATTTGTTACTTTTATTTGATGCTGCTCTAGAAATGGTCCAAAATAAATATTATTGTTTTTCCCGGCCTGATACGAAAGTGAGAACCGGTTTTTATAGTCGATAAAGGAGATTGTATCATTACTGCGCCCTCCGTTAAATGTGTTGTCGTAAAAATTGAAACTCTCTTGCGTAACGGGATCTTGATACACATCGTTAACATCTTCATATAAATGCTGCATTTTATCGAACGAAAAATGGTGCGATAACCAAATTCCTTTCGTTTTAACGCTGTCTTTACGGAAAGGGAACAATTTTAATTGATGATCGAGTGCTACATTAAGATACCTGTATTCGTTGGAGGCGTCTGTTAGTTTGATATTTATTTCTTGTAACCGTGCCGAGGTATCTGACAGTAGGTAATCAGATCGTATTCCTCCGTTTTCTAGTACGTTTATCTCGTTAAAGTTGAGCGACCCTTGTGCTTTGTAGCGGTTATAATTTACATCGGTCCACAGACTGAAGTTTCTGTTTTTTGTATTCTGGAAAATTACGTATCCCTCGGAATTGTATATTTCATAGGAAAGACCAAGATTTACGTTGTTGTTAACGTTTTGGGTATGTTCAAATGTGAAATACTGCCAGTTTTGTCCGGCCGATACGTAGTGGAGCTGAGTAAACGGCGATTTTGTATTGTAAAAAATATGTTTTTCGTGTGTACGCAGGTACGGATAAAAATACCGGATGCGCCAATGTGTGTTGACCTCGCGCTGTTCAAAAAACGAACTGTTTTTAACTGCTGTTCCTACGTTGCCAAGGTAGGTAAAGCCCGACCATTTGCGTTTGTAGTCTTCCGGAAGTTGAATGGAAAGCAAGGTTGTGTCGAATTCGGCGTAGAGCTTTACAAAACTGTTACGAGCATAGCGCCATGAGTAAATAAGTGTGTCGGGCCGAGGAACGGTGTCTTTCATTCTCCTCACTATGCCCAGCCCATTCTTAACGCTGTCTCGTTCACCTTCGCGCTGGGCATTACTGTTTGTTGCTCCGGCAAACATTAATACCATTAACAGCATAAAACCCAGGCGTCCACCACCGCTGAAACTGTTTGTTATATGTTTATTAGTTCTCAATTTCGATTTTCAATTTTTGCGTGGCTAAAGTACAAAAAACGTGCGGATAATAATACCGTCAACATATGATTAGTTTGCGCAGTTCCTTAAAGTGTTGATTTTATTGATGCTATAAAAATGAAGCAGAACGCCGATAGTGGACCAGACTTCGTTAACTTTTGGGAATTTATCAAAAGCATACGAATGTGAATTCCACTACCGGCGTATTTGTCCATCAATAAACTCCATTTTCTTCGCTACTCTTACTCAAACCCGCATTATTTACACCAGTAAACTCAGTGGTTTTGAGTTTCGAAAGCCTTGAAAATGGATTTTATTCACTGGACACTTCGACTTTTCGGGCAAGCACTATTTATCAATTACCAGGTTACTTCTTTCCTGCGGAATGGCATTGTCATACAGCGTGCTCCACCACCACCACGTGGCAGCTCTGATCCGTCAACGGCAACTACGTATTTATTGTATTGCGTAATATCGGTTTTCCCCGAGGCGATATCATTTGCATCTAATACATCAAAACCATGGTTATTTAGCTCTTCGATGGTGTAAACATTACGTGCATAACCGATTACCTTGCCCGGAGCCAGTGCAAAAAAGTTTGCTCCACTGTGCCATTGTTCGCGTTCCTGTGCCCAGGGGTCTTTGGTTCCACCACAAATTACTGGTTCCAGATCGAAACCCAGGTTATTCAGGCATTCTACAATATTTTTCTCATTTTTTATGCTCACCTTACCATTATCCACAGTGATGTGTACTGTTTGGTAGCGGTTGGGTTTCATTATTACCGGTTCGTAAACCATACACTTGTTGGTATCTAAAAAGGTAAATACCATATCCAGGTGGATAAATGATTCTGGCTTTTCAGGTAATTCTTGTACAATAATGTGACGAACCTGTTCTTTGCTTTCGATTTGTTCAAGAATAAAATCGATACCCTGCGATGTAGTGCGTGTACCTGTTCCAATAATTAACACATCGTTACGAGCAACTAGAACATCGCCACCTTCAATGGAAATTTTATCATTGAATGATGCGTGTTGTTGTGGGTTTACGGTTTGCGTGCGAAACATGGGGTGGTAATCGAAAATGGCCTGCATAATCATGGCTTCGCGTCCGCGCACCTGATTGGCCATGCGGCCAATTAATACTTTGTCTCTAACAGCCATAGAGGCATCTCTCGTAAAGAAGAAGTTGTGCAATGGGCGAAGTGCATAGCGCTCTTTGCTAAAATATTTGGTCAGGTTGTCTTTCATTAAAATGACACCTTCCAGTAGCTGCCTGGTGAGCTCCTCATTCGACAAACTCAAAAGCATATGCTTGCTGGCCATGGTCTCTTCGTGTATAAAGATATGATCTATAAGCGTTTCTCTTACACGTTGGTTGGTCAGAACGTCATTCAGCAAATCGCGCACTTCGAATACCGGTGCATGTGCTGCAATGGCTTTTCGAAATACATCGTACTCTTTTTGTGCTACAGAGAGGTTTAGTATGTCGCTGTATAATGCTCGTTCAGCATTTTGGGGTGTCATGTTTTCTACCTCTTTGCCGGGAGAGTGTATTATTACTCCTTCCAGTTCTCCAATTTCACTGTTTACCTGAATCTGATATGTATCCATCACTCTATTTCTGTTAGATTTTATTTGTTGTAGTGCGCTGCTTAGTTCGTGCTATGATATTTTATCAAAACAGTAACCCGATAGCGCAAACTTTTTATTCTATTTTAGAATCGTTTTATCTTTTTGCGTTGCCCCATATTCCAAATTTCAATGGATGTAGTGTCGCCTTTATTACTGAAATTAATCCACTCGCCATCTTTTTTGCCATCTGTGAAATGGCCTTTTTGTTTTATTACTTGATTTTGGTATTTGTGAATGTAATCGCCTACTTTTTTTCCCTCGTCGTAATTTGCTTCGCTCCATGGACTACCATCGGCGTACCACGATTCGGTTAAGCCGTGTTGAAGCCCATCTTCGTAGCGTTTTTTTGTTTTTACCTGTCCGTTTTGGTGGTAAAGTTCCATTATTGCCATGTCTTCCTGAGTTTCTTCACCATCGTAATAAATTACAATTTTTGGGTTTCCGTTGGGATATGTGTTTCGTTCAACTCGCTTTAATTCTTTTTCGCAAGCAGAAAACATTACGCTGCTCAGTAGTAGCGCGAAACCGAATTTTACTAATAATCCTTTCATTTCTCCAGATTTTTAAGGTTATACAATTGATTTGTTAAATGTTTGTTTGTTTTGTTTTGCCAACAAAATATGAACCACAAAAATTGCGATAGCCGGAATAAGGTATGCTATCCACAGTGAAATTCCGTGTCCATACAGAATGTAACCCAGTCCGGCAGCAAAAAAGGCTGTAATTGTTTGGAAAAACATTGTTTTAATGTGGTATACGGGCGATATTTTGGTTGCGGCAGAGCTCATTACTGCTTTCTCTGAAAATGGAATCATGTGTTCGCCACTGACAGCGCCGGTAATTACAGCTGCTGAAATGGCAGGCAAGCTGTCACCAAGGCCGTTGGCCATTGCCATTTGAAATGCAATGGGCATTACAATGGCCATAGAGCTCCAGCTAAATCCGGTTGCAACCGTTATGAGCATCGATACTACAAATATCATAAAAGGCAACATTTCCGGCGATACAAATGGTGCTACACTATCGGTAATGTAAGAGCCCGTACCCAGTGTTTCCGATACGGCTGCCAAACCGGTAGCCAACAAAATAACCATACTAACGTCAATCATGCCTTTGCCGCCGTTGAGAAAGCCACGGCCAATGGTTTTGTATGTTAGTAGTTTTTGTTTTTTAATGAGAACAATCGATGTAATTATGGCCAGTCCGGTTCCAATAATTAATATCTCGACAGACGGTGCACTTCCCAAAATATTGATAAGTGTTATTGGCTCATTGTTTTGCATTAATACCCAGGTTCCGCTAACGAATAACCCGCCAATGGCAAAGCCCAATAGCGTTAGAATGGGCGCCAAAACGTGATATAACTTTACGTTACTGCTCAGTTTTGTATTGTCGCCCGGAGTAGGAAGGGGGTGAGTATCGAAACGTGAACCAAACCATTTTCCGGTGTATGCAACCAGGAAAGTCAGGAATATAGCAAGTACGGTGTACATGTGGTAGGGCACCGATTCCAGAAAGAACAAGCTGATGGATTTTGTAACGCCAACTTCTTCGCCAGCTGCTGCCATTACAGAACCTTCGTACGATGCCCATGTGGAAATAATCATTATGCTTGCCATAATGGCCACTACATCAACAATGTAGGCTAGCATAGCCGGGGTAACTTTATTGCGAATATTGATTTCCCGCATCGATGCGCCCGAAATGAGCACGTTGGCATAATCATCAAAAAAGAGTGTCATGCTCAGTCCCCACGTGCTAAGCCGGCTTTTACGGGGAGAGTTAAGTTTTTTCGAAAGTGTTTGAGCAAATCGGTCATAGCCGCCCGAAAGCTGGATTAATTCCAGTAAACCCCCAATGAGCACGATAAATAACACAATAAGCAGTCGCTCCGGATCGGTGAACGATACGAGAATATACTCGTACATACGTTCAAAGAATCCTGAAAATGTATACTGGCCGGCCACTACAGAGCCGCCCACAATTCCCATGAACAATGCAAATGCAACTTTTCGTGTGGCCAGTGCAACAACTATTGTAACCAGAGCCGGAATCAAAGAAAGCAATCCTATATCCATTTTTGTTTAAAATAATTCCGACCACCCGTATCTGGGCGGCCGGAGCGTTTGTTTTATTACGGTTTATATTTTTAATTAATGATTATCCTTTTTTGAACCTAAAATGCAACCAAAAGAATGAAAATTAATTGTTTTGCCCCTGACCCCTTCAAGGCTAGGGGCAAATGAAGAAAATTAAATTCAAACTGGCTATAAGATAACCTTCTTATTTTATTATGACATAATGCTAAACCCTTCTTTTATAAGACGATCCTCTTCTTCTTTTGGCATTACCTGAATTAGACCGTTGTTTAATCCGTGTATTTCAACACCATAATCGCGGTACATGCTCAACGCGTTTATAATTTCATTAGAAACTACCTGTCCGGGAACCAATAAGGGTATACCCGGAGGGTAAGGTGTCACCATCATGGTCGAAACCCGGTTGAGACTATCGCGCAATGGAACCTCTTCGCTTTCAGAATAAAAAGCAAATCGGGGTCTGTATTTTATGGGTGAAAGCGATAATTTAAAGTCTTTGATAATTTTTGCCGAACCACTGTCTTTTTTACGATTTCCGGCATTTTTCTCAATGCTTTCTAGCGCCAGATACAACCTGTTGATGCGTGAGTATGTGGCTCCAATGGTTAATAGCACGGTAATGGTGTTAAAAGTTGTTTTTTCAATTTGGATATTATGCTTCTTCACCAAAATATGCTCTAGCTCCTTGCTTGTGTAGCCCGATTTACTGATGTCGATTGTAATCTTGGTTTTGTCGACTCTGATATTATCATCTTTTAGCTCATCAGCAATTAAATCGTCTTTTTCCAATACGCGGAATTTTTCCAGCGAATTGATGGACGCTTTGAGTTGGTCAGAAAGTTTGAATACCCGGCTGAGCAATCCGTAACCCTCCATGGTCATTTGTTTGCGCGCTACGTCGAGCGATGCAATCATGGGGTATTGTGGCGATGTAGAAGCGTGCATGTTGAAGTTTTCCATAAAAAAGTCCTGAATATCTTCAAAATCAGGATCGTTTACATGAATCATCGATGCTTGCGAAAATGCACTCATTGTTTTATGCGTCGATTGTGTAGCATAATCGGCCCCGGCTGCCATCGCAGTTGGATAAAACTCCCGGTGGAAGTTTGCGTAACCGAACCACGCCTCATCTACAATGACTTTTATATTTCTTTTATGAGCTTCGGTTACAATGTCTTCGATATCGTAAATTAAGCCGTCGTAAGTGCAGTTTGTAATAATTATTGCTTTTAGCTTTTTCTTTTGTGCAATGGCATCATCCATGGCCTGAATGATTTTCTTTTTGGGGATCGGCCCGAATATTCCATACTTATTATTTACCGAAGGCATCAGGTACAAAGGCTCGGCACCAGCTATGATGACTCCGTAATGCACAGATTTGTGGCAGTTGCGGTCGAGTAGAATGGCATCGCCGGGTTTTAAGAGCGTTTGTATCAGTATTTTATTAGATGTTGATGTGCCATTGGTTACAAAAAAGGTGTGGCGCGCATTAAATGCACGTGCAGCCAACTCTTGTGCGTCTTTAATTACGCCAACCGGGTGTAGCAAAGAATCCAGTTCGGGAACCGATACCGAAATATCGCTTTTAAACAAGTTTTCGCCAAAAAACTCATAATAGTCTTTCACATATGGTGAGTTTTTAACGCTATTGCCTGATGCATGCCCCGGTGTATGCCACGAATCTTTCGATTTTCGGGCATATTTTACCAATTTTTCGTAAAATGGGGCGCTGCTTTTTTCTTCAATTGCGGCCGTAATTTTATTAACAATATCATCGTAAACATTGTCTTCTTTGAAGAAGTAACCATCGGTTAGTCCTTTGGTCGACAAGGTTATGATATCAGTAATATCAGTGTATATAAAAATGTTGATTTCGTTACGCAGAGCGATAAATTTTTTAAAAATATCGGGTCCCTCAACTCTTTTTCCGTTTTTTCTGCTTTGTGGCAGCGACCACTCTGTTAATACTGCATGAACAGAGCCATCCTCTTTCAATTTTTCACACGCACTTTCAAACGAGTTGCAACCAAAAATGGTCAGGCCTCTTGAGCTTAACTCTTTGATTGTTGTGTCTAGAACTTCTGAATTGTTGTCAACAACTAAAACCGAGTAGTACATAGCGTTTTAAATATTAAAAATGTGGCTGCAAAATTAGTAATAATTTTCGATCGATAATGCTGTATTAACTGTTTTTAAACTCTTTGGGGCACAAAAACGGGTTATTATATTTGTTTGACCGGAATAAGCTTTTGGAAAGAGAAATTTCGCTTTTATTTCTTATGGTAATCAGTTACAACCATTTCTTGTGGGTGTGATATTAAATTGGCTACCCCGTTACTTACTTATAAATGACTTTAACTGCTTCATTGTTGAATAACAGATGTGTTCGGTTATGTGTTTTTTCCTATTGCAGGATGGTAATTAGCAAAACATTTCGCAACTTTGTGTTAGTGATACGTCGTAAGGTTGTAATTACAAAATAAATATACCCATAAAATGAGAATTTTTATACTTTTTTTAGCAGTCTTCGTGCATTTAACTGTTAATGCAAACGAAGAATGGATGCGCTATGCAGCTATTTCACCCGATGGAAAATCAATTGCATTTACTTACAAAGGTGATTTGTACATTGTGCCCGCAGAAGGCGGCGAAGGGCGTCCGCTTACGTTCCACACCGCACATGATTATGAGCCTGTGTGGAGTAACGATGGTTCAAAAATCTGTTTTGCCAGCAATCGATTCGGGAATTTCGATCTGTTCGTAATCAATGCCCGGGGCGGCGAAGCAAAAAGGCTTACTTATCATTCTAACGATGAAATTCCTTACACGTTTACCAGCGACGATAAATACGTGCTTTTTGGAGCAGCTCGCCTCGATGCCGTTAACCACAGACAGTACCCAACCGGTTCGCAACCGGAATTATATAAAGTTGCGGTAGAAGGTAGCAGCGTAGATCAGTTTTGGACGATTCCTGCCGAGGAAGTTCAAATGAGTAATGATGGTAAAACCATTATTTACCAGGACAAAAAAGGTGGCGAAGATGTTTTTCGGAAACACCATGTTTCAGCTATAACACGTGATATTTGGAAGTACGACGTGGAAAGCAAAAAACATGAAATCCTGATTTCCTGTAAATGAGAGGATCGAAAACCGGTTTTTGACCCATATCAAAACACGATTTATTTTTTGAGCGAACGTAGCGGTTCATTCAATGTGCATTCTACTAATATCGATAAACCTGATGAGGTAAAGCAGGTTACAAGCTTTGAGCCGCATCCCGTTCGCTACTTAAGTATTGCTAAAAACGGACTGTTATGTTTCACTTACAACGGATCTATTTATACTAAAAATGAGGGTGAAGAACCTCAAAAGGTGAAGGTTGAAATTCGTACAGAATCGAAAGACAACCGATTCCAATTAATTAACGTAGACGGCAATGTGAGCGAAATGGCTATTTCGCCGGATGGAAAAGAAGTAGCATATATTGTTCGGGGAGAGGTATTTGTATCATCTGTAAAAGGAGATATGCACAAACGCATTACCACAACATCGGCACCTGAACGCTTTGTTAGCTTCTCGCCCGATGGTAAAAAAATTATCTACGCTAGTGAGCGCAATGCCAAATGGAGCATTTTTGAAGCCTCAAAAGTGAATGAAAATGAACCATACTTTTTTGCTTCTACATTAATTAAGGAGGAGCCAATACTTGATAATGAAAATAATAATTATGAACCCGTATACTCACCCGATGGAAAAGAGGTTGCCTTTACAGAAAACCGTCGGTTTTTGAAAATCTATACTATTGATTCGAAAGAGACACGCACTTTACTAACGGATGATAAGTTGCTTTACATGAGCGAAGGTGATCAATACTATACCTGGAGTCCTGATAGCAAGTGGTTATTGGTAGAGTACTCACCCGTTTTAGCTAACACGGAAGTTCTGTTAGTAAATGCACACATTGCCGATTCAACCATAAATCTCACGAAAAGTGGATATGGCGATTATTCGCCAAAATGGGTAAATGGAGGAACACAAATTTTGTGGTTTAGCGACAGGCATGGTTTACGGTCGTATGCCAACAGTGGTTCGCGACAAATGGATGCCTATTCAATGTTCCTTACCAAAGAGGCTTGGGATCGGTTCAATTTGAGTAAAGATGAATATACATTGCTCAAAGAGATTGAGAAAAAGGAGAACGATTCCGAAAAAGATAAGGACGACAAAAAAAGCAAAAAACGTAAGAAAAAAGATAAAGAGTCTGAAGTCGATAGCCTGCTGGTAAAGTTTGACTGGGATGGTTTAAGCGAACGTAAAAAGCGGTTGACAATACACTCTTCAAAGCTGGGTGATGCCGTATTCTCCAAAGACGGAGAAAAGTTATTCTATCTCGCACGTTTTGAGAAGGGTATGGATTTGTGGGAAACGAATCTTAGAACCAAAGAGACGAAAATGCTTCTTAAATTGGGTGTGAGTTCCGGAAGTTTACAATGGGATAAAAAGATGGAAAAGCTGTTCTTCCTTGCTGATGGGGAAATCGCCACCATTGATGTCGACAGTAAAGAAAAAGAGAGCATATCGTTGGGCGGTGAAATGATGCTCGACGTAGTAGCCGAAAGGCAGCAGATGTTTGAGCATGTATGGGAACGGAACAAGGGCATGTTTTACATTTCCGGGTTTCACGGAGCCGATTGGGATATGCTTCGCAAAAACTATGAGCCAAAGCTTGTAAGCATCGGCAACGACTTTGAATTTGTGGAGCTCTTGTCAGAAATGCTGGGAGAATTAAATGTTTCACATAGCGGAGCTCGCTATAGGTACAGTAGTTCAGATGCCGATCACACAGCATCACTGGGTATTTTAATTGACTATCACTACAAAGGGAATGGCCTCAAAGTAGCAGAAATACTTAAAGGGGGTCCGTTAGACAAAGAGAAAATCGATATTGTAAAGGGAGCAATTATTACTGAAATTGATGGAGAACCCATTAGTGATCAAGTGGATTATGCCAAATACCTTAACCGGAAAACAGGAAAATACACATCGTTAAAAGTACAGGATGTTGATAGCGAAACCGAAAAGTATATAACGGTTAAGCCTGCGTCATTATCGCAAGAGCGCACTTTGCTTTATAACCGCTGGGTACGACAAAATGAGGAAAAAGTAAAGAAACTCAGCAACGGGACAATCGGCTATGTGCATATACCGGGAATGGGTGATGGGCCATACCGTAACACCTACGAAAAAGTAATGGGGAAGTACTATAATTGCGACGGATTAATTGTAGATACCCGTTTTAATGGAGGTGGCGATTTAGTAGGCGATTTGAGCATGTTTCTTACAGGCGAAAATTTCATGCAATATGCCATTGAAGACCGGACAGTGGGTTACGAGCCTGCTTTTCGCTGGACAAAACCTTCCGTAGCCATGGTAAATGAGGCCAATTATAGCGATGGACATTGTTTTTCGTGCATGTACAAAGATCTTGGCATTGGCAAATTAATTGGAATGCCGGTTCCTGGCACTTGCAGCTTTGCAGGTTGGGAAATGTTACAGAGCGGCACCGTTTTATGGGGATCGATTCCCGTAAGTGCTAAAAACAAAGCCGGAGAGTGGCTGGAAAACAATGAAACTGTGCCTGATGTGCAAATCAAGAACATGCCCGGAGAAATTGTAAATGGAAAAGATCAGCAGTTAGAAAAAGCGGTTGAGGAAATAATGGGTATAGTGGAATAATGAGTGAGTATATTATTTGATTGATATAACAAAAAAGGATGTTCAAAAAGTTAATTTTAGCATCCTTTTTTATCTTTTATTTTGCGATAATCTTTGATAAGAAAAACGTATGAGCCTTTTACCTTATAGCGCCTTTCCACATAAAACATACGATAAACTGCGTTATGCAGATACCGACCGGCAAGGCCACGCAAATAATGCCGTGTTTTCCACCTTTTTTGAAACCGGCAGGGCAGAAATTGTATATAATGCAGAATTTCCAATTATGGATGATAATTGCAGTTTTGTAATTGCATCAATGCAAGTCGATTATTTATTGGAGATAAAATGGCCGGGCATTGTGAACATTGGTACATGCATCACCAAAATAGGAAATAGCTCAATACGCCTTTACCAGCAGTTGTATCAAGAAGATCAATGCGTAGCAAAAGCCGAAACCGTAATTGTGCAAGTCGATAATGCCACTGCCAAAAGCAAAGCATTGAGCGAAAACGTAAAAACAAAACTTAATAGTTGGGTCGTAAAAAAGTTACCTTAAACAGTGTCGGGGGTATTATTGTTTAAACGAAAAACAAACTTATTATGAAGCAATTCCTGCTGTTGATATTCAACTCCCTATCGCTCATTTTTGCACTTGTACTAAACGGAATGCAAGGCAGCGAAATGTTTAATAGTGTTTCTGTAGGCGAAATAAGTCGAAAGTACGATACCTTGATAGCCCCGGCAGGCTACGCCTTTGCCATTTGGGGAGTTATCTATCTAATGCTCATTCTATTTGTAATAAATCAATGGGTGTCGTGGTTTCGTTTCAAAAACGATTATGAATTAAAACAAATAAGCCTTTGGTTTATTCTGGGGAACCTGGCCAATGGCCTTTGGATTGTGGCGTGGCTCAACGAATATTTTGCCCTTTCTGTAATATTAATTTTCACCATATTGCTATCGCTAATTATGCTAACCTTCAGATTACGATTGGAAATGTGGAATGCTCCATTCAGGGTGATATTCTTCGTTTGGTGGCCATTGGTTATTTACTTAGGATGGATAGTAGTAGCCTCGGTTGCCAACGTTGCAGTGTGGTTAGTAAGTATGCAATGGAACGGAGGAGTGTTTTCTCCTGAATACTGGACAATTTTTATGATTGGAGGGGCAACATTGATCTACTTATTGCTCATATTGACCCGAAACATGAGAGAGGCGGCTTTGGTAGGTGTTTGGGCTTTTGTTGCTATTGCAGTAAAACATTTTGGAAAAACTGACATGCTTGCAAACGCTGCATTGGTTGCTGCGGCGATTTTATTAATTGCAATTTCAATTCATGCATATCGAAACAGAAAAGCGCTTCCCTTTTAGAAACTTCTGAATCGTTAATTTTCTTATTTTCCGGAAAATGAAAGTGAAAAAACCGTCAGTATAACTTTCAATTCGAAAAAAATAAGTAACGACGTTGCAACATCGATTAAAACCCACTATCTTCGACAACTAAATAATAAAGCTACAGCTATGAGACCAGTTTTGTTTGTTTTGATTTTTTTTGCGCTATCCCGGTTTTCTTACGGGCAAAATGCCATCGATTTATCAATTATTAAACCGGAGATCAATTTCAATCACCCCGAAGGTGGATATTACAGCGGGTATTTTGCTGATGTGGAAAAGATTTATTGTGGCCTGACTTTTAAAAATAACGGGCGCGACACTGCTACGAATGTGTATATGAAAGCCACCTTTCTGTATCGTTCTGGCGACACTATTGCCATAAAATATTCAGATACGCTTGCCGTGGTTGATACCATTCAAGAATACGAATTGAATTTAGTGGAGGAAAATATTGGAAATTTTTCCGGTTTTTCTGTTGTATATAGCCTCCTGAGCGATTCGGCAGAGAATAATATAAGTGATAATTATGACACCATACCTTATTCTGGTATACAGTATTTGTGGGCAGAGGTAGGCCGGACATTTTCACCAACCGGAAAGTTTAATGTAAATAGCATCGAAGGATTTCAGTCCGGAGATTTCATTGGGGCAACATTTGAATCTCCAGGAAATCTGTTTATGCCTCATTCCTTTTCGGTTTATTCGTATGACTCCTGGCCCGAAGGCTTTCAAATGTATGCAAAAGTGTATGAAGATAGTGTGTTAGTCGACTCTGTCAGAATATTTGAAAACAATGCAAATGGGGGGCATTGGATCACAAATTATTTCTCTTTCAGCCAAGGTCACTGGGGGGCATATAACTCAACTTACACCTATGGAGTTCAACTGTTTTATAATGAGGAAGACTCAGTTTTGCCCATTGGAATTGATACCCTACATCATCATAATTTCGGTGCAGAGGCAAATGCCATAGTAGGTAATACATGGGAGAATATCAGCTTTGTGCCCGTAATCAAGGGAATGTTTAATCCCGAAGGCATAGAGGATATTCATAATTCATCAATAGAATTGTATCCTAATCCGACAAATGGCCCCATCACAATAAGTTCTGCCGAAAGTGTTTCTATATATCAATGCAATGGAACATTGCTTCAAAAAATTGACGGAAATG
>JAQICA010000018.1 GCA_027858775.1 Salinivirgaceae bacterium
GCATTCGCTGTTGGAGGCGCATCAGTTTTAAAGTTGATGTCGCTAGCGGAATTGGTGTAGGAATAAATAGTAAAGTAGTATTGCGTAGAAGCCGACAAACCTGTAAAAGAATGGCTTGCTCCACTTCCATGGGCAACTTTCACAACCGCTGAACCATCACTTAAATCGGTGTCTTCGGCAGGGTCGGTGCCGTCGGAAGGAGCTGTAAATGTACCGGCTTCATTCGCTAAAATAAGATATCCGGCGGGAATTTGTCCTGCTGAGGCATCTGTCCATCCCAAATCAATTTGGGAAGAGCCGTTGGCTGTGGCGGCAAAATCGGCAGGCTGGTTGTCAGGTTCAGGATCAGGTACGGCAGTAACTTCGCCACTACAGGTAACACTTGCACCATCGCTATCGCCACCTCCGGCAATAGAAATGGTTTCACCATTGAATGTTCCCACTGACAAACCTGCTTTTAAACGTACATATACTGTTGTTGCGTTTAATGTAGGTGCTGTATATGAAATTGTGCGAGTTGCAGCAAAAGTGGCATCATCCAATGAAACTTCGTAATTTGTTGGTGCAGTTACAGTAACTTCTGTTCCATCCAAATCGCTACCCGAAATAGTGAAACTCTGTGCTGTTGAGGCCCCCGCTCCTTCTACGTAGGTATAACCTGTTAAAGAAGATGTGGAAACAGACAGCGAAGGACCCGAAACAGTAGTTCCATACACACATAATTCATCAATAGCGACCCTGTCTTGCCATGTACTTGCGGACTTTGAAATTCCCTCAATCTTTATTGTATAATCATCTAATGTTGAGGTTGATCCGGATAAATCTAATAATATTTCTGTCCATATATCGTCATCGGTATCCGAAATTGCAATATCGCCACCTCCCTCTGTGGCAATTCCATAAAACTTTGTTCCATTTATGTAAATATTGATTTCTCCACCCCTATAATCTTCAAAGAAATACCAGAAGTTTACAGAAAGGTTTTGTGAATTTAAAAATGTTTTCTCAATTGAAGAAGTATAATAGGTTGTAGCACCTGGATTTGGAGTAGTAAATAGAGCTGCATTTGTACTCGAATTAGCACCACCAAATGTATTGATAATTTCAATAAATGCATCAGGATCAGCATCGTTTGTTACTATCCAATCATTCAAATTATCTTCAAAATCATCACAAAATAGCGAAGTGGCTGTAACACTACCGCTATTCGAAACAATTACATCTGAAGCGGTTCCATTATCGTTGCAAGTTACGTTCTCACCGTTATAAGAAGCAATAGAAAGACCTGCTTTTAATCTCACATAAATCATTGTACTACTTAACGTTGGTGCGGAATAATTTACATTCACGCTAGCTGAGAAAGAAGAGTTATCAGTGGAAACTTCATAATTTGTTGGTGCACTTACGGTAACTTGCGATCCATCTAGGTTAATACCAGATAAATTAAAGTTTTGTGATGTTGAAGGTCCTGATCCCACTTCATAAGAATAACCTGAAAGGGATGTTGATGAAACCATTAGCGTTGGATCGGTTGTCCAAATGGCAGTAACATAAGATGGATTATCTATAAATGGGTTTGCATTTCCCTGGATATCGTAAACAGCATCGTTTCTGTCAATTTCTTTTTGTGAAACCGGATCGCCCAAATGCCACTCAATAAGCATATTCAGTGCCCATGTTGTAAAAACCTTATCAGACGAACCATCTAGCATATCTGACCCTGACCATCCTGATATAACATCTTCGTATCGGGTAGCCATGTAGAAATAAGAACGAGCAAAATCACCTTTAAACTCATCAATAGGCTCAAATACGGTTCCAGTATAGCCTGAATATGATGATGGTCCGAGCTTGCAACCATTATCGGAAGTCGTTGTTGGACTTGAAGTTTCGCCAAAAGGATAATTACCACGGTAGCCGTTCACTTTTCCATCTGTTGGATAAAGATGAAATAAGTCAGAATACATTGGATAGCCATCATCGAACCAACTTTTAGGAAAACTATGTTCGCGATTATAACAATCACCCTCAATACCATAAGTTCCACATTGATCACTGGTGTACGTAAAATTATATGGATCTGCACCATCAGGATTTTCTGAATACATATCCAACACAGAACCATCATTTTCATAATGGGAATCAACATCTGTAGTTTGAAAATGTGTCCATAGAGCATCATACGTTTGCTGACTGTGCCCATCAATTAAATTACACAAATTGGTTTTTAGTGTGTAACCGGTGCCGGAAATACCATCGTAGTAATCTACAGGAACTCCTTGTCCATATGTAACCAAATTGATTAACAAAATGGCTACTAAAAGATATAAATTTTTCATTTTAGTTGACTTCTAGTGAGTGTACTCATTACCAAAAAATGGTACTATAGCGTTTTTTCAAAACACGGGATTTCACCGTCTGTTTTGTAGTTTTCGTTTCGGGAGGTCCCGTTGAATGGCACTATAAAAATCCCATTAAGCGAGACCCCCACATGGGTGAATATACGTATTTTGTTGTTAAATGATTCATCATTTCAATAACTAACATTATTGTTTTTTCAACAACTTACTCTATCACAATCAATCGTTGCCAATCTGTATCTATGCCTTGCACTTTCAACAGATATAGGCCTTTATTAAAGCCTCTCACATCAATTTCAGCACTATTTTGCATTTGTTGCTCATACTCCAGCACTCCCTGCATCGTATAAATCTGAACGAAAGAACTTCCTATTAACTCAATAAACAACTGATTACCTGCCGGATTTGGAAATACCAACAACTCAGTTTCCAGACCTGATTTATTCATAATGCCTGTACCTTCAGTTGTTGCACTTGCCGCAGGAACAGCACCATCCGTTTTAAATATAATAGCGTTTCCGGTATTGGCAAATGGCCACATTTTAAAATAATATGTAGTAGATTCCGAAAGTCCTTCAAAACTGTGCGTAATTGTTCCATAAGGTAGCAAAATCAGGGCTTCTCCGTCTGACAAATCGCTATCTTCGTCGGGCTCAATTCCATTTACAGGATCATCAAGCTGGTTATTCGTACTTGCTTTAAGCAAATAACCTGTTGGAAGGTTGGTTCCTGTGGCATCTGTCCATGTCAAATCCATCTGTGTATCATCAAATGCAGATACAACAAAATCCGTTGGGTAATTATCCGGCACCGGATCGAGCGCAGTAGTTACTTCACCATTATTCGAAACGGTTACACTTGCTGCCGAACCATTATCAGCGCAAGTAACATTTTCACTGTTGTATGTCCCTGCCGTTAATCCTGCTTTCAAGCGGACATAAACAGAGGTATTACCTAATGTTGGTGCGGCATACGAAATCGTTTCTGTTGTAGTAAATGCGCTGTTATCCAGCGACAGCTCATAATTTACTGGTGCCGTAAGGGTTATTGATGAACCATCTAAATCCGAACCAGACAATTCAAAACTTTGCGAAGCAGATGGTCCGGAATTCTCTTCGTAAGTAAACCCGTTCAATGTAGTTGGAGAAACGGTTAAAACGGGATTCAACGCAGCTGTTACTTCACCATTATTCGAAACGGTTACACTTGCAGCCGAACCATTATCAGCGCAAATAACATTTTCACTGTTGTATATTCCTGCTGTCAAGCCTGCTTTCAAGCGGACATAAACAGAAGTATTGCCTAATGTTGGTGCGGTATACGAAACCGTTTCTGTTGTAGTAAATGTGCTGTTATCCAGCGATAGTTCATAATTTCCTGGTGCAGTTATAGTAATTGATGAACCATCTAATTCGCTTCCCGATAACGTAAAGCTTTGCGAAGCTGATGGTCCGGAATTCTCTTCGTAAGTGAAATCAGTTAAAGAAGAAGGGGAAACAGCCAGATTTGGGCCGGATTCATAACCCGTTAGAAAAATATTATCGATATCCCAAATACTAGATGAACCTCCTCCTGTTCCACTACTTGTATAGCGAAATGCTAAATAAACTGATGCTCCACTAATACCGGACAAACTAACATCTCCTGAAGCAGTCCATATTTCGGAATTTTCGGCAGCCCATGTTGGGCTTAGAGTTTGCCAAGTAGTTGTAGAAGGATCTCCGGTGTAATTTGTTGTATAAAGTAATTCAATGGGTGGATAATAAGTATCGTTGTATTTCGTCCAGCTTTCGAATGAAAAAACTTCGTTTGAGTAGGCATCCAGATTAATCTCAGGTGAAATCAGGTAATCATCAGAAGCGACATCGGCTCCGTATGCATTTATGCCAGCGTACAGATACGTTGCATCACATGTCCAATCAGCACTTCCGGCCACACTAACGCTTGTCCATGTCCCCGGACAAGAACTAAAGTCCTCAGAATTAATTACGACAGGTGCCACTAGTGTGGTTGCATTATCCGTAGGAACAGTTCCATCTAATTTAAAATCGATGGTTGCTCCCATATTAGCATACGCCCAGACTTTGAAATAATAAGTAGTTTCCGAATTTAGACCTGAAAAAGTATACGATTCGTTGCCATAGGCCACTTTCACAAGGGCATTCCCATCGGCCAAATTACTGTCTTCGGAGGGATCGGTTCCATCGGCAGGTGGGGTAAAACTTCCTGTTGTATTGGCTTTAATTAAATAACCGGTAGGAAGGTTTGTACCTGTGGCGTCGATCCATGAAAGATCAATTTGGTTAACGCCGTTGAGCGTTGCTGTAAATGAAGTAGGTTGATTATCGGGTTCCGGATTCTCAGTTCCACCACCCCAAATTGAATTCACCCACTCAGGATGGTCGATGAATGGATTGCGATTATCCTGAATGCCATACACAGCATCATTTCTATCTCTCTCTTTCAGAGATACCGGGTCATTGGCATGCCATTCCAAAAGCATACTTAATGCCCAATCTTCGTAAACTTGATTAGTTGAACCATCTAGCATTGGACTACTCCATCCCGAAACCACATTTTCGTAACGTGTGGCCATATAAAAGTATGTACGGGCAAAATCGCCTTTAAACTCATCAATGGGTTCGAATACTGTTCCGGTATAGCCGGGATACGAAGAAGCACCCTTTTTAGAACCATTTTGAGATGTCCATGATGCAGTTCCAACTTCACCAAATGGAAAATTACCACGCTGACCATTCACATACCCATCTGTCAAATACAAATGAAATAGATCGGTATACATTGGATACCCATCATTGAACCAGCTTTTAGGAAAACTATGCTCTCGGTTATAGCAGCTTCCTTCTCCGGAATAATTGCCACATTGATCAGACACAAATGTCCAGTTATAAGGGTCTGTGCCGTCAGGATTCTCAGAATACATATCTAACGGACTACCATCGTTTTCGTAGTAATTATCTACTTCTGTGACTTGAAAATGTGTCCATAGGGCATCATAAGTTTGTGAATTATGTCCATCAATAATATAGTGCAATTGCGTTTTTAAAGCATAGCCCGTACCAGTGGCGGCATCGTAGTATCCGGCAGGTTGAGCAAACAGGTAGGTACTGAAGAAAAGTATCGTTAATAAAAATAGAAATCTGTTCATAATAAAGTTGGTTATTTTAGATAGGGTGGTAAATATACGTATTGAAATGCAAATTGGTTCTTCCCGAAAATTTCCGAAAATCCACTTTTTGCGGATACCGTACCGATTGGTGTGTTAAGCCACCGGGGCTTTACTATTTTAGAATTACTTTAAATAATTAATGAGCAAATGAGGCGGGCTGGGAACTGCAATGTTCGCAGCATGAATTTATCCGATGGACATATCGAGTGAGCATACCATAAAATATGTCGATTAGTCATGCAAATTCTGGTTCAAAAGCTAAAAAAGGCCGACACACTTGCGTCGGCCTTACCACATAACTATAACCACTATAGTCAACTACAAGTTCGAATGAACCATTTCGGAACAAACCGCTTCGAGGGTCTGCGACCACCCAAAGGGTTAAATTTCGGTTTATTTATTCAATAACCAGTTGTTGCACAGCAACGCTGGTTCCATTGTCTATTTTAATGTAATACACTCCTTCGGCATGTTTGGTCAAATCGATGGTTGTAGCGCCGTTCCGGTTGCTTTCGTGTACCATCTGCCCAACTGCGTTAAATACAGCTACACTGTATTGACCTTGTCCGTCGATGTGCAATACGCCATTGGTCGGATTCGGATATACTTTAAATCCTAACTTCGCGAGATCCTGAATATCTGTAAGGTCGAGGGCGATGTCTATATTCTCGCCTGCAACGGTAAACGTACCATTCAGCGAATAATAATTATCGGCTGTAATCTCGTAATTGTAAGTATCATCCTCGAGGTACATAGTTGCTAAACCGTCTGCATCGGTAGTAACCGCTTGGTCATTAACAGTTATCACTGCATCTTCAAGTGGCTGGCCGTCGCCGGCAATCTCAAAACTCACCTGGTAAATATCAAGTTTATTTACACTTACATCGTCGATGTGGGTAATCCACTGATAAGGATCACTGAAACTGTGGAAACCAAGGTAATAATTTCCGGTAGCTTCGGCCTGGAATACAGTTGTATACTGCGTATATTCACGTACCGTGATATCATCATCAAAGAACAACGGCTCAGAAGTCATGGCCTCGCTGCTATTATCTGTTCCCATCAGCACCTCAAGTTTCTCGAAAGTCTCATCTCCGGGGAATTGCGATGTTTTGTACCAGAACGATAATTCGTAACTTTCGCCTTCTTCCATATACATTGGTGGCGTAAACAACCAATCATCGAGCGGTTCAGAAAATGAGAATCCAATAATATGCATTGCAATAGAGTCGCTATGCGCATTCATGGGTGAGTTTTGGTTATTGGACAACTTATCCCAGCAATAGTTTTGTGTCAGATTATTTTCAAGCGACCATCCCATTGGGTAACGGAAAATTCCGCCTTCGTTCTCGTGCTCTAAGTAAGCATTAAAGTTTTCGTCGAACGGATATTCAGTAATAGTAGGATCGGCCATCGTTACAAACGACCACACGTATGCAGTTTCAGCATCGCCAAATGCGTTATATGCCATCACTTTCCAGTTATACGAGGTTCCAAATTCGAGCTCGCCATCATACATGTATGCAGTTTCATCACCTACATCTAATCCATCAACCATGTTATTGGCCTCGTCATTGGTACCAATTGAAATGCGGTATCCGGTAGGTGCTCCACCTTCGTTACTCCACTTCAGTTTCAGGTTGTTCATAATATCGATGTTCGAGCTATTATCTACCGGATAAAGATTACCAGCAGGCTCAGGAACAGAAGTAGAACCGGGATTTAACCACTCCACATCATCGATACGAATACTACCCGTAATTGAATCGTTCATAGCATGCGAAAATGCAATGTAAGGTTTTGTTGTACCTGCATCGAAGTTTACAATATGTTTTGTGAGCTCCGGTTGAACTGTGATGGTTTCAACTACTTCGAAGGTTGATGCATCGTACGGATTTTCCATTACTCCAATATGGAGCAAGATAGGTTCTGAAGCCGACGTTACTGCAAAGAAGTTCAGCTGATTGGTTTCGAAACCCTCTACACCGGGAAGAATCGCCATTAGCGGGTACTCATATTCTGAACCATTATACATGCGCAAAACATTGGGAGCAGAGTTATATTCCCCTGTTGTACCTGATTTTACTTGTACAAAATGGTATGCATAATCAGGATCCTCAATTTTCCGCCATCCTGTAGGAATTTCTCCAACAGTTGTGTTATCAAAATATTCATAAACTTCGGAAAGCAATGCCACGCCTTGTCCTTGAACAGAAATGGTATTGGTTCCTGAAAAATCGCCATTTATTTCAAATACAACGGAACCGCTATAAGATTGAGCTGCTTCAGGTATGAATCGAATAACAGCGGTATCAGATTGTCCGCCGGGAATTGAACCTGTATAGTCGCAAGAGAACCCATCGGGCAAGGTTACACTGGTAATTTCCAGTAAACTTCCAATGCCTGTGTTGGTAATTACAACTTCTTGCTCGTTGGCACCGCCAATAGCTATATTATCGAAATCTGTATCGGCAATCTCCAATTGAATAGCTGCAGTTCCTTCACTTTGTGTGATGTCGATATTATCGAGGAACACATACTGAGGATAACTATTTTCGTCTAAAATTTTATAAACCCAACGCAAGTAGGTGTTATTTCCTGCATAGTCGCTCAAATCGAGTAATACTTGCTGATAGGCTGTTTGCGATTCTGCCGGCGATAATGAAGCCAATTTAGTCCATGTATTCCCACCATCGGCAGAAGCCTCAAAATATGTGGAATCGACACCCGCAACACGGTTTTTCATATCTAAAGGCTCACCATTAAACCAGTAGAAGGATATTTGTGCGTTTTCTGGCATATTAAAACGAGGCGTACGTAACTCGTATGCAATATCCTGATCTAAGAATGATGGTGACACATAGGCACACGAGTCGCCGCTATAGGCAGATCCCTCGCGGGCATTCCACGTACCCAGACCATCGCTCCAGAACCAGTCGGAGTCGTCCACATCATACATTAATGTAAACACCACGTCACTGCCTCCCTCAAAATCCTGATGATAAGGAAGATTACCAATAACTTTCTGCGTGTTGAAAGCCCAAACCGGCGATGCGCTGGTTTCCGCTCCGTCTGAAACAACGGCACGCCAGAAGTAGGTGCTTTTTGAGTCGAGTAACTCGTCATTTGGAGTCGGGTCCACAGAATATGTTCCTGCTCCATCGGCAGTGGCAGCATCAACAATTTTAGCAGTTGCAGCCAAGGTTGTTACATCGGTTTCGTTGGCAGAAAAATACACATCGTAAGTAGCAGCTGTTGCTCCAAGGTCGAAATCCAACATGGTTTCAGCATTAACATGAATGGCATTTTCTCCCGGAACAGGGTTTTGTGGCGTAGCCGGTCCTGCAGAAGAGTAATTAAAACGCACGTTGGGCAATGCTACCGGATATGGATTCCAGCCGTCAGCTGTAGGAAAAGCATCATCGTTTCCCTGAACAAAAATTTCTTCGGATGTTGCTGCTGTTGCATAAAAGTTATTGTACATGGAGCTTCCATGTTCATTTTTCATAAATACAACAAGGTTATCTGTACCATTGTATTCAAAATTTTGAATAAACGGAATTTCGATCCACTCACTCTGAGCCTGACCGTCGGAAACAATATTTCCGTCGAAAACCAATGTATATCCAGAAGTTTCAGGGTTTTCGTAAGTACCGGTAATCGAGGAACTGGTACTGTGTTTCACATAAATTTTTTGATTATTCAGTTCAGACGAAAAAGCGTTTACCTGAAAACTTAGGCTCTTAATGCTAATGGCATTGCCAATGGCACCTGAAGAGTAAATGGCTTTCGACCATGAGTAGTTCCATGCCGTGTAAGGCATACATGAAGACTCTGTGCCATTTCCGATTTGCACATACGACTGAGCGCCGGCAAACGTAAAGACAAATAGCATTAAAAATGCGGTAAATAAATGTTTGAAATTCATAAAATAATAATTTATGGTTTTGTAATAATAAATAATTGTGCCCAACTGAAAAGCGGAAGCAGGTTACTGCCTCAGGTATGCAGTGTATTTCGAAAAATAGCTGAGTAACATTCAGGCATACATTTCAATCGGGTTCAATTCAAATTTCTTTTCAGTTTCAAGTATACGCATTGGAAAAGAGGATTTTCATGGGGGGAAACCCTTATTTTTTGTAATTTTGCGTGCTAAACCCACAATTAAGACTATGAGAATCAAAATAATAACGCCCATAATACTCATATGGCTACCGTTTTTAAGCTATGCTGCTACAACCGACAAAAGCGATAAAACGGCTACCGCAAAAGTATATTCGGTGGCCGACAGTTTATACACCGCAGGGAACAACTCGGTGGCGCTAGACACGCTTCTCACCGTATTGCCCACTTTCAACAGCATTAATAACGATACATTGGAGAGTAAGATACTTGGTCTTTTTAGCCATTTGCAAAAAAACATTGGCAACGATACATTGGGACTGCGTAGTTTTCTTTCGCGCCTAAACAAAAAGCAGATGGAGCGGTATCTCATAACGGTCGATGAGCTTGGGCAATACTTTTACGCCAAACAAAATTATCCTAAAGCACTGAGTTACTTCAAAAAAACAATACTTTTTGCTCAAAACACCAACAATAATAAGGCTGAAGCCAATGCGCTTTTCCAAATAGGGATGGTATTTAAAGAACAGTACAACACAGCCAAAAGCAAAGAATACTTACAAAAGACGTTATCGATTTACGAAGCCGAAAAAATGACCGATGGAATTATAAAAACCTGTAATGAGCTTGGCCGGGCTGCCCTTTTGGAAAACAATACAGAACTGGCAATGAGCTATTTTAATCGTGCCATAGCTCTGGCCAAAGAAACAGGTTCGGCAAAAAGCAAACTCATTGCCTACCACAGTCTGTCGGAGCTTATGCAAAAAAAAGGCAGCATGCAAGAGGCTAATACATACCTAAAAAAAGCCTTAAGTCTGGCAGAAAAACACTACAAAGCAAAATTCCCTGTGCTCTACCTCGATTTGGCAAAACTCAGCGAAAAGGAACATAAAACAGCACAAGCTATTGAATACTACAAAAACAGCATCGCGAAAGCGGAACAGCAGGCAAACCAACAAATACTCATCGAAGCATTGGAACGCTTGGGAGCTGTTTATCAGGAGCAACAAAAATATCAACTATCGGCATCGTGCTACAGCAGAGCCAACCACGAGGCGCAGTTACTACAAGAAAAAATGAGCTCTGAAGAAACTGCCCGGTACAAAGCCCGCTACAGTTTAATGCAAAAAGAACAGGAAATAGAACTCCTCGACCGCGACCGAAAATTGCGGAACGCTAAATTGCACAACGAACAACTCCGTTCGGCCATTTATTTATTCAGCCTGGTTTTACTTGCCCTGCTGGTTATTGTACTCTCGTACCACATTATAACTCATATAAAAAAGAATAAACTCCTCTCCTACCAAAACGTCAAAATAAACGAGCAAAACGAAGAGTTGAATCAAATAAACCAACAGCTGAGCCAATCGGAGAATAAGTTAATGCACGCTCTGGCAACAAAAAACAAGCTATTCGCCATTATCGGGCACGACCTTAAAAGTCCTCTGCTCGACATCAAAAACCTGCTATTTGTGCTTAAAGAAAACCCACAACAGCTGAGCCCCGAACAAATAAAAAAGCACTCAATGAAAATTGAGAACCAACTGAGCAACCTACTCGAGCTACTCAACAATTTACTTAACTGGGGAATGGCCGAACGCAACACCATAGGGTACAATCCCGAAATGGTCGACATCGCATCGGTGGTTGAAAAAACCACAACGTTATTCGATGGGCAATTGCAAACAAAAAAAATTGACATAAAAAAAATCACACCTCAAAACCAAAAGTGGTACACAGATTACAACATGGTTGAGTTTGTGCTTCGAAATTTAATTTCAAATGCCATTAAGTTCTCTCATCACGGTGGGGTCATATATTTAGCAATTGCCGAAGACCTCAACTCCCTTATTATTTCGGTAGAAGACTTTGGCATTGGCATGAATGAGAAGCAAAAGGATAATTTGTTTATACAAACTACCGGAAAAATACGGCGCGGAACCGATAACGAGAAAGGCACAGGACTGGGAATGGCACTTACGTACGACTTTGTTCGTCAAATGAACGGAACCATTTATATAGAAAGCGAACCCGAAAAAGGTACTAAAATTGTAGTGACACTGGAAAAGCAATCATTCAAACCACCAGTGAAGTAATGCCGGTTTGCAACCCACATCGGTGACCTTTACGCACGAAACCTGACAATTAAAGATGAATAGAACCACAACAAAAAATTTGACACACAAGTATAATTATTGGAGTTTTAGGCACAATTAACTAGTAATTAATGAAACTATTTATCTGGATTTCCATCTTCACTTTTATTACTCAAACTACTTTTTGCCAAGTTGAGGAGTCTTTTAAAGTTCAATTTGGATTGTGGCAACCAATTGGCAAGTTGAATAATACGTTTTACAATAGCCCTAGCTTTGGATTTAATCCGACTTTGCCAATCTCTGATAATTTAGGAGTAACAGTTGGCGGGAAAGTTAATTATATAATTAACTCTGAACCATATGATTATATGAAAAACGATTCTACTTTTAAAACAAGTTCTTCACAAACGGGGAATACTATCATTGGATTTTGGCTTGTACATGAAAATAAAATATCGGAAAAATTTTATCTCGATAAAAACTTAGGAATAGGCATAAATAATCTTATTACGTCCACTAAAAAACCAAATAGAAAAAATAATTTTTATAATGTGGCCACAATAAATTTAAGTTTTGAAATTGGTTTATGGTATATATCATTTATAGGGCCATTTGGACTTTTTTTAAATTATAACTACTCCCCATATAATTTGCTTAGTAGAGTTCATAAAGATTTTGGTAATAGTAGTATTGCTTATGGCATTCAATATAATATTAACTTTACAAAATAACACATTATAAATTATTGCCATATGTCAATAATAAGAAGGGTTGTAGCCCGTATCATCATTAGTGAGTTTGTGAGTTTTGAAGCTCACATTTGGCAACTATTCATATGCAAATGTTATAAAAAGCATCTGTCTTCTATTTACCTTACAATGGCGAGCTCCATCTACCCATTAAAAAAAAATACATTTATAGATGAAAACAACAATTTTAATTGCCGATGATCACGCCTTAATTCGCGAAGGAATAAAAGCAGTGCTTAATAAAAGCGACCAGTTCAATGTGGTGGGCGAAGCGACCAATGGCAAAGAAACCATCGAATTACTAAAATCTACTCCTACAGATATTATTTTACTCGATATTGATATGCCCCAAAAAAATGGAGTTGAAGTGGGCAAATGGATTCGCTCCATGCAGCTAAATATAAAAATTATATACATTACGAGTCATGCCGATTTTTTCTCGTTTTACCAAGCCTGGAAACTAAACCCGCAGGGTTTTTTAGTAAAAGAGAATGCGCTGGAAGACATATTGAACTGCCTGAATATTGTCGTAAACGACCAAACATACTACTCTTCGGAAACAAAAGCGTACCTCGACAAAAACGGCGAACAAATTAAAACCTACGAAACCATCACCACGAAACTCGACGATTTGTCGCTCAAAGAAAAACAAGTGCTCAACTACATTGCGCATAACCTAACCACCAACGAAATTGCCGACAAAGTATTCAATAGTGCAAAAACCATAGAAAATCACCGGTATAACATTTGCAAAAAGCTCAACATTAGCGGATCAAACAACTTAATGCGCTTTGCCATTCAGCACTTCGACATTATAATAAATCTTACGAAAAAGGCGGTTGAGCAAAAATAAAGAGTCGTTTTCAGAATCGCCACTAATCATTAATGGCGTTCATTAATTTTCCGCAGAAAAAACGATTCCGAAAACATGAGATGAAGTCCCCAACAATAGCTGAAATCGCCTTCGGTTAAATCATAAAAAGTATCGACTTCCACAGCAAATGTCACCCCGTATTTTACGGGAATATCGACCACCAGACGCCCCTCTAAAAGTTGGCGACGATGGTGAATTTCTCCGTTGGCAGGCAACACATACGATTGGTAGAGCACTCGACCCTTAGGCGACAAGTACCGGTCTCCTTGCCAATAGCCCACACTAACCACACTCCGATCGAATGCAGCCGACAACCGCGCCAAACCACCGTAGCCAGCAGTAAAAAGCTGTCTTCGATTTGCTGTAGCCTCTCTGTAGCCCAAATAATACCCTTCGGCACCAAAAGTCCAGCGCTTGGCGCGATAACGGAAATTCAGTCCCGCAGCTCCATTCATCAATGTTTGAATTTCCTTGTTGGCGCTATCAATTTCGCCACCTTCGTGGTAATACATAAACTGCACAGGTACAGACAACTGAAAGTTTTCGCGATCAATAAGTTCCACATCTACCAACGAACCATTAGTAAAAACCTCCTGCAGGGAATCGCCCGGAAAAATAAAATTTTCCCAATTAATCCAGGTCTGGGCAGTTAGCCATTTATTTGCATACCGAACCTGTAACCCGCCAGGTGGTTTTTCGGTAAAATAATTTTCGGGTTCGTAAAGCATCTCCAATAAGCCCATGTTCCGGTTATTATTAAAATTCCCGAAAATAATCTCCATGTTATGAAATGGATTATACTGAATGGTATAGTAGGGCATCGATTTGTGTTTATCGATGGGCTCGCTGCCGTGGTATTTCAAAAAGTGACCCCCAACCTGTAACCGCAAATTATTAGCCGGATAATACTCCATCAAAAAGCGTCCCCATAAACCAATGAGCGTATAACCGTCTACAACCGGCGACTTATATTCATTGTTTCGGAAAAAATTCGCATTCTCGAACCGGACAGATAAGTTTCGCGCTTTAAGCGAATCAAACGGAGCACGCGTATTCATGTACCGGTACGCTTCGTTCTGAGACCGTGCCTCATCGGCGTTAAGCATAAGAAATAGAATTAATCCTAAAAACACACCGAAATAATAAACGTATACTTTTCTGGTTTTTGCCATTTTATCGCCTGTAAAATTCACAATTAAAATGTTCCTGTATTAAAACCTCAATTCTGAAAGCACATTCTTTTTTCAGCTTCCGGAATTTGGGTAAAACACCATTTTTTTTGTAAAAGTACGCTTTCGCAGATAAAACCTAAATTCCGCAAGCATTTATTTTTTTTGCTCAAGACATAAGTTAACCCCAACTAAGGAAATCGCCGGTTTGAGTAAAGCAATAAGCTCAAAACAGGATCATTTGCTTAGTTGAATCCGTAAGCATACCGTATTTTTTTATTTTTATACTTGCAAATTTTGAATAAAAGCTGGAAGAAAAGCTGCAAAATGCAAAAAAACAATTATTGGTATACATATTAACACACAATGGACGCCCCGCATAAAAACCAACCTGTTGCATTTTTTCCTACATTTGCACACGCAAAACTCATAAAACTATGGATATTTTTTTTCACGTCGGCCTTGGTAAAACGGGCTCTACCTATCTTCAGCACAAGTTTTTTCCTTTCCTAAAAGGAATACATTATATACATCATACAAAATACAAAAAAGCACTCGACATTATTGGTGCAAAAAATCACGAACGGTATTTTGTATCACGAGAATTCGACCGCCAGTTTTTAGACGAAATACAAAAATTTGCCGCCCGGTACCCCGATACACATCCCATTATGGTGCTCCGGCGGCAAGACAAGTGGATTGCATCGCAATATCGCCGACTCACAAAAAATGGCCGCGGCATTTATTTCAATGAATTTGTAAACTTAGAAAACAATAACGGACGATGGGACATTAGCGAAATGGAGTTTTATCCGAAAATTAAACAACTGGAAAAGTATTTTACAAAAAAACCGTTGGTATTGCTCTACGACGAGCTTAGGACAAATCCCACACAATTTTTCGATAAAATAGCCCACTACACCCAAACCACATATAATGCAGATCAAATATCATTACGTCCGAAACATAAAAGTTACAGCGAAAAACAACTACTTGCGGTGCGCTACTACACACGAAAATGGCTTCGGCACATCGACGAGCAAAAACTCGACAGCACCCAAAGCGGACGCAGAACACGAAAAATTGCTACACACCTGATAATGTACATACACAAGTTATTGCCGGCTAAAAAATATGCGGCCAAACCACTCATAAAACCCACAGAACTCGAGGCCATACAAAAACACTTTGAAGCCGATTGGGAAAAATGCGTAAAGTACATTGAAGAGAATGCTCCAAATGCAGGTAACGAAAAATCATAAATCGGGATAGAACAAATCTGGTCTATTGGAATCTATTATCTGGAATAACGAAGAGGCTAAGTACCTTATATTCTTTGACTTACCAAAAAAAAATCATTAGTTACGTCGCACAATCATTTCTCAACGCCGATAAAAGTAAGAAGATCAAAGCACCGGTTTGTGGGAGCCCGAAGCGCTACCGTTTTAGGTACACTTCACGGGTTTCGGCAGCATAATCGATGCACCGGTTCCAATCAGCGGCATATCGCTCATTGATTCGGGCAGTAGAGGCCTTGGGCAACACTTTCTTTGCCTTATCTTTCGATGGCTCAAATACACCGGCTACAAATGCCGTGAGATGCAAAATACCTCCACTAAACTTTTTGTAAAGCACTTTTAAAAATGAGCTTTTAATGGTGGAATGATCGTATTTATACCAGCGGTTCAACTTGCGAACATAATACAAACTATGCTGGCTATACGACTTTTTTACCGTCGTTATTCTGATGTCATTTTCATCGTAGGAAGCACCCACGTACTTAGCAATAGCTGCAATAGCCTTCATGGGTTCATACTGAAATTCCTCCTGAAACATCACCAATGGCCTTTCTCCGTAATGCTTTTCCAGCAACTCAATTTTCTCGTAAAACCGCAAACTTTTCTCTTTGAGTTCTCCATTATCATTATCCATATCGAAATAATCTTCAAAAGAGAGCATCCCATGCTTACGCAAATAGTATTTGTATTTGGAACCTACCCATGCGCCATGTTTACGAAAAACAATAATTGGTTTTGCCCCTTGATAATCGCGAGCCACACTGGCCATTTTTTGAAACCCGCTGTCACCATTCAAATCCAATTCGGTATATATCAACACCGCTGGCATGTCAGTTGAGGCCACAATGCCCTTATGCTGCAAAAAATCGTGTTTTTTTACAAATTGGATACCTTTAAAAAATGGAAAAACGTTGCGCTGCAAAAACGTAGAAGCTGTCTTGGGTAGCCCCACATGAAAATATACAGTTGGAAGATTATCAGTTTTTGGCATAGGTCGTAATAATAAATAATGATGGGCGCAAAAATAATATTAAAAAAAACGATTTACTACAGAATAAGCTACAAATTATCGAAAATTGAATAGTCAATTGTGGTAAAATTGCGCTACCACCCTCCTTTTACTGTTGCAAAACATATTAGCCAGGCACAGTAAAAGTAAAAACAGGCACTTCATGTTCTTTAAATGAGATACGTTTATCGTTTTTAGGAAACTTATTTCGGCACAATTCGTGCTCAGAGGCATTTCAGCAAGCATGCAGAAAAACAGGCATAAGCGAACACAATTGCAGGTATTTTGCTAATTTTGCCACAAAATATTGCTGCACGCAAATCAACACACTTTATTAGCACTATTTGATAAAGCAATATCGACATAGATTATACCTTTGCAAAACCAACCATTAGAATAAAATGAAATCTGCATGAAATATTTTGGAGAATTCTTAAGATACTCAATACCATACACATGGCGTTTAGCCACAAGTGTTGTTTTTAATCTATTAGGAACGCTTTTTAACCTGATGTTGTTCGGTATGGCCATCCCATTTTTGGGTATACTATTCGACAATCAGAATATGGTATATGAAAAAGTGCCATTTGAATTTTCAAAAGATGCCATTACCAACAACTTCAACTACTTTTTAAGTCAGATAATAGCTTCAGAAGGCCCGCAAAAGGCGCATTTGGTAGTGAGTCTTATTGTAGTAATATCTGTCCTGTTTAAAAGTACATTTATTTATTTGGGCAACTACACATTCATTCCACTCCGAACCGGTGTTATTAAAGACATTCGGAACGCGCTCTACCATAAAATCATTTTCCTGCCCATGCGTTTCTTTTCCGATGAGCGTAAAGGTGACCTTATTTCGCGCATGATTGGTGACGTAAAAGAGCTGGAGGATTCGGTGGTCAACTCGTTACAAAAAGCCCTGAAATCGCCCATCGAGCTCATTGTTTACATCACAACGCTCTTCCTTATGAGTGCGCACCTGACATTTTTTGTACTCGTACTTCTGCCATTTAGCGCAATACTGATTAATCGTGTGGCTAAAAGCTTGCGACGCAAAGCGGTTAAAGGACAGCAACGTCTGGGCGATTTGCTAATCAATATTGAAGAAACACTGTTTGGCATTCGCATTATCAAAGCATTTACAGCTGAATCGAAAGCCAAGGCACGTTTCGAGAAAGAAAACAATAACTACACCTTTATTATGAACAAGGTACAATGGAAAAAAGCGTTGGCACATCCAATTAGTGAGCTGATGGGAACCATTGTAATTGTACTGATTATGTGGTATGGTGGCGGCATGGTGCTCAATAACTCGAGCACCTTATCGCCGCAAGAGTTTATTACATTCATTATTATTTTCTTTCAGATTTTAACTCCTGCAAAATCGCTTTCAAACCTCTATTTCGACATAAACAAGGGGATGGCAGCTTTTGAACGTGTGCGCGAAGTACTTATAGCCGACGAATCCATCAGAGATGTTCCCAATGCCAAAATAGTTGAGAAATTCGAGCAAGGCATTGAATACGATAATGTTACATTCAGTTACGACGATAAAGCGGAGGTTTTAAAAGACATTAATCTAACCATCAAAAAAGGCCAGTCGGTGGCGCTAGTCGGGCAAAGCGGAGCTGGCAAATCAACGCTGGTCGACTTGCTTCCTCGTTTTTTCGATATCACAAAAGGAGCAATCCGTGTCGATGGAATTCCTATAAAAGAGCTTCAAATAAAATCGTTACGTAACCTGATTGGCGTAGTAAACCAGGAGCAAATTTTGTTTAACGATACCATCTTTAACAACATTGCTTTTGGTGTAGATGAAGCCACAGAAGAAGAGGTAATTGATGCAGCAAAAGTGGCCAATGCCCATGAGTTTATTGTCAATACAGAGAAAGGCTACCAAACGGTAATCGGCGATCGCGGAAGCAAGCTTTCCGGCGGGCAGCGCCAGCGCCTTACCATAGCCCGTGCAATTTTGGTCAATCCGCCCATTCTTATTCTCGACGAGGCCACCTCTGCACTTGATGCAGAATCGGAAAAAATGGTGCAAAATGCACTTGACCATCTCATGAAGAACCGTACGTCAATTATTATTGCTCACCGCCTGTCGACCGTAAAAAACGCCGACATTGTGTGTGTAATGAAGGGTGGAGAAATAATTGAAAGCGGCAAGCACGATGAGCTGCTGCAAAAAGGCGGTGCCTTTAAAAAACTGTACGAACAGCAGATTGGTTAATACTTCGCCTTGCAGCCTGACAGACGTAAAGAAAATTAAGAAATAGTATAACAGCAACTGCAAATAACTATAATACAAAATCCCGGAATTGTTTTAAGGCTTGCAAACCAAAACACTTCCGGGATTTATTTTTTAGAAAAGGAGTCTTTTTCTACTCTCCAATAATTTTTACCAGCACGCGTTTTTTGCGTTTCCCGTCAAACTCGCCGTAAAAAATGGCTTCCCACGGACCTAAATCAAGCTCTCCACCGGTTATTGCCACAACCACTTCGCGTCCCATCACGGTACGTTTCAAGTGCGCATCAGCATTGTCTTCGTAGCCATTATGGTCGTACTGATCGTACGGTTTTTCGGGCGCCAACTTTTCGAGCCAGCTCTCATAATCGTCGTGCAGTCCGGGTTCATTATCATTAATAAAAACACTTGCTGTGATGTGCATGGCATTAACCAGTACAAATCCTTCTTTTACGCCACTTTCGCGCACACATTCGTGTATGTCGGGAGTTATATGTATCATTTCCCGGCGTTTTGAAGTATTAAACCAAAGTTCTTTGCGGTACGATTTCATCTGTATATCTTTTATGGGTTCGAACCTATAAAGTTAAAACAAAGCCGCCAACTGTCAAATTGATTCTGTAAAGACTTCGATTCCTTTTTTGCCTCATAACAATTAAATCAAAAACAAGCCGCTTGTGATTGTCATTCTTTTTTGTATTTTTCCAAAAAAAAATTGCGCAAAATTAGCTCTATACTCTTTCTGATTTTAGTGATGTGGCAATGCAAAACATCGCAACAACCTGTTATTGATATCCAGGAAGCGGTGGTTGTTGACACGATTCAACCTATCAGCATAAAAACAGAAGTACAAAGCCACACAGATACGATAATCGTCGATACAACTCCGCCAGACTTAACACCTAAACAACTGCAATTAAAAGAGTTGGAAAAATCTCTGACATTTTTCAAATTACTAAATCAAGACCAAAAGTTCAATTTAAAATACCCCGGAAAACTTCTCAAAAGAGGCGATTCCGGTATTGCCATTATTCCCATAAAGCGCAAACTCAATCAATTGGGATTGCTGGATCAGGATAGTCTTACTATTCATTTCGACAGCACAATGGAAGAGGCCATACAACAGTTTCAACAGATGCACAACATAACGGCAGACGGCATTCCCGGAAAAAATACTTTTCGGTTTTTAAGTTGGCCCGTAAAAAAATACATTCAATATCTTGAAGCAACCCTCAAGCGTGTTGTAAAACAACCCGACTCTCTTCCAAATACGCGAATTGAGGTGAATATTCCGGAATACATGCTGCGGTTTTACCGTAACGATACGCTCGTTCAACAATTCAGCGTAATTGTGGGGAAATATAAAAACCAAACACCGGAATTGACATCCAAAGTTAACTACCTGGTTTTTAATCCATGCTGGACTGTACCCCACTCCATTGCTGTTAAAAAGTTTCTGCCCCGCATGCAGAAAGATTCCATGTTTTTAGACAACCGAAATATGTTTGTGTGTGTCAATGGTGTACGAACCGACCATCGTAAAATTGATTTTTCGAAATACACGCAGACAAACTTCCCGTATAAAATTTTCCAGAACACCGATCCGGGCAATGCGCTTGGGCAGGTCAAATTTATGTTTCATAATCCGTACTCGGTATATTTACACGACACCCCATCGAAATACCTTTTCAACAAAGACTTTCGCACTTTCAGCAGTGGCTGTATTCGCGTTAATAACGCCATGATGCTGGCTCGTTTACTTTTACAAACCGACCAAAACAAAACCAATATCCGCCGGGAATTGGCAAAAGGTTATCCTGAAAAAGTATACCTGAACCGCCCCATCCCCATCATTATTCATTACCAAACAACAAGGTACAATAGCCGTTTGGATTTGGTACAGTTTTTTTACGATTGCTACGGAAAAGAATAAAAAAAGCCCACGCTGCAACAAGAACTAATCTAAAATGACGAGTAATTTGTAGCGATTTTCGGTTTTAGCAAAGCGAAAAATGTCCGCATAGCAGTGTTCTGTATGCATTTTTTATAAATTGCGCTTTGAAATACGGATTTTGCTCGCTACAAATTTGTAGTAACAAGACCAAATATTTTGTAAAACCCAACCGGATGGACTCCAATGTATTTGTGAACACATCCCAAACCACATAACCAGATGAAAAAGCTATTGCACATAAGCCTAATACCACAATTGATTGTTTTTTTTGCCGGCTTTACATTTCTCATTTTCGAAATTAGTTGGAATCGTCTACTATCACTGTATTTGGGCTCAACCGTTTTTGCTTCTACACTTGTGCTGGCTACATTTATGGGCGGACTGGGAGTTGGCGGCGTTTTCTGGGGACGATTTGTCAACAAAACCACGGCTCCAAAAAACACATTGGCAATACTGTTCGCTATTATTGGTATAACCAACCTCATAAACTATTTCTTGTTCAGCCGTGGACTCGAAGGATTATACGAAACGCTTAGCAGCTCTAATTACTGGCTACGCGAAGTTGTTGTATATGGAGTATCATTTACAGCACTTATTATTTCTACCTTTTTTATGGGAGGAATATTGCCGGTTATTTCCAAAGTTATTATCCGTACGGATAAAGAAATCAGTCACCACATGGGACACATCTACGGTTTGGAAACGTTGGGCAGCGCTTTAGGCGGATTGCTTACCGGATTTGTATTTCTCGGCCAATTTGGGCAACAAGCCACAGCATTTACCGGAGTTGGTATTATGTTTCTGCTTACCTACCCGGCCTTCCGTTTTATGGCTCTGCCAAAATTACCGGAAGAAATTCAGCAAAAACAGAATCGCACACCAAATAAAAAAATGAATTACCAAAAACCAGCCGCTGTTCTTACTTTTTTATGTGGACTATCGGTAATTGCATTACAAATAATATGGATTCGTATTTTAAAAGTCTATTTAACAAATACCAGCTACACTTTTGCACTCATTGCATCGCTAGTAATTGTGGGAATATTTTTCGGAAGTTGGTTATATAAAAAACAAGCAACAAAAAAATCAATTCCTCCTCAACGAATCACTCAAATTTTGATGCTCATGGCCGCGTTATCCATTGCAGGCCTTGTAATTCTGCTCAATTTGCCCGAAATAATGCTGATTCCCTTGCACGACCTATTTAACACACACTTCACACGTTTACTGATTATTCCTGCAGCGGTAAGCATCATTGTAATCCTGCCTGTTTCAGCTTCTTCGGGCTATGCATTTCCTTTTGCCATTGATCTCTACACAGCTTCGGTATCGCAAATCGGAAAAAATGTAGGACGAATTATGCTTCTCAACGCCACAGGTGCCTTTTTAGGGCCGTTACTGGCTGCATTTGTACTTATTCCAACCATTGGAGCGGCACGCAGTATTTTAATCGTTGCTGCCATTCTGTTGGCAGGAATTATTTTCCTGAGAAAAACAAACCTACCAGTCTCAAAAACCCAAATTATCGTAAGCATTTCGACCATTGTATTACTGATGCTTTTCATCATTGGCAAACTCCCAATGCACATTTTACCACCATCGTTCCATGCAGAGAAAAAAGAAATTCTTTACTATAGCGAATCCATACAGGGCACACTTGTGGTGGGCGAGGCACGTAACAACCGAAGCAGCGTAAAATCTACTTATGTAAATAATGCATCCGTTATTGGCTCCAGCTACGATGCTATTAAAGCTGTAAAAATGGTTGGTCACATGCCATTTTTTGCTGGACTTCAATGCGATAATGCCCTCATCGTAGGGTTTGGAATTGGTGTAACAACCTCGGCGGTAGCACAGCACAAGCAAATTCAGCAAATCGACTGCGTGGAGCTTATTCCCGATCTGCAAGAGGCTTCACGCTACTATAGCGGTCTAAATAACAATGTTTTAAACGACCCCCGACTAACAATTCATAGTGGCGATGGACGACACTTTTTACAAGCCACCAACAAAAAATATGATTTCATTTCGAGCGATCCCACCCACCCCGTGCTCGGATCAGGTAGCTTGTACACCAAATCGTATTTCGAACTTTATCGCAAACACCTAACACCCAACGGCATGGTAACTCAATACTTGCCGTTACACAAATTAAATAAAAACGATTTGCTCGGGTTAATAAAAACCTTTCACAGTGTTTTTCCCAACTCAGTAGTTTGGCTCGGCCACTACCACGCCATACTGATGGGAAGTATGAACACTATTGAAATTGATTTTAATGAATGGACAAAAGAAATTGAGGTATTAGGGAAAGACCCGTATTTTTACGACAATCCGTATCACCTTGCTGCATCATTAATATACGACAGCCAAGCTATAGAGAACTTCGATACTGACATTCCAATTAACACGGACAACCTGTCGTACGTAGAATTTTTCGATTTCAGCGTATTTAAAGAGGAAAACCTCCCCTTAAATTTGGCCTACTTAAATTTCTCCCGAAACGGTGTTTGGCGTGTATTTAAAAATGTACCTGACGAAATGATGCTCAAACGCTTTATTGAAAGCAATAAAATAATGACCCGCGGTCTCGAAGGTATGCTTCGCAACGACAAACGGTTATTATTTAATCAGCTGCAAAAAGCCATACGCATCAATCCGGAGAACGAAGAGCTCCCCTTTTTAATGAAACTCTATTCACGATAGTATACAGGAGGAAGTTGCAAGTGCAAAGGGGGAAGAAAATTTCAGAAATTACGTTATTCTGGAAGTGACAGTATTACGCACAATAAAAAGATGCGCGTTTTCGCAGGTGCTGGAAACAAATATTTGAGAAGGCTATATTTTTTAGCTCAAATCAGCGCCGGTTTCTTCAGCAATAGACATCAACGCCATAGATGGCGATTCTATAAACGGACCAATTTTCAGCTTATCCCAATTTTCATTAATCTTATCAATCACCTCTTGTTTCATTACGACTAAATCGGGCCAGGCTCTTACAAATCCTTTGCGTCCGTGCTTTCTAAATCCATCAACACAAACGATATTATTTACCCTCTGCACATCACGAACAGCATCGGTATTCCCCATGATATACCATGCCAGAGTGTAAAAATTTAGTTGTTTTAATCCGGATTCAACAAAAAAGATCCAACAAGTTTCATCATGAATTCGTGATTTGATTCGATCCATATCAGCCTCAAAGTCATTGGAGTACACGAATGCAACTCCAGGTTGAAGCAGCACCATTTCAACACCTTCAATTGGCTTGCTCAACAACTGAGACTCTTTTTGAGAAGATACTGATTTCTTCCTTGTGGCATCGATGCATAGTTTACCCCCAACGGACTGCCTGTCACTTGCATGGTCGAGAATATCGAGTGGTCCTTTGGAGAATAGTGTATCGGCTTGTACATTGCAGTTTTGTAATACTGCTTCCAAAACTTCGGTATAATCGCGAATATTGACATCAGTATCAACCACGATGATGTATTTTGTAAACATCATTTGTCCGGCTCCCCACAAAGCATTAGCAATTTTAAAAGCCTGCCCTTCATATTGGATGTCTGCCGAGGCTATTACTAAATTGTGAACAACACCGGCTACAGGCATGTGCATGTCTGTAACGTCGGGAGCTATTCCCATTTGAAGAGGTTTTAGAAACAAATGCTCCGATATTTTCCCAAGAAAAGCATCCTCCATTGGAGGCACCCCAACAATTGTAGCTGGATAAATGGCATTTTTACGGTTAGTGATACAGGTAACATGGAATTTTGGGTAGTAATCGGCTAACGAATAAAACCCGGTATGATCGCCGAAAGGCCCTTCAAAGATCATTTCCTCAGCGGTATCGATATAACCTTCAATTACAATATCGGCATCGGATGGCACATATAAATCGTTGGTAACACATTTAACCAACTCTACTGGCTTTTGCCGAATGAATCCGGCTAAAATATATTCATCAAAATGATCCGGCATGGGGGCAGTGGCTACATAGGTATAAACCGGATCGCCTCCCAAAATTACACTTACCGGCATGCGCTTACCCATTTTCTTATATTCTGAATAATGCCGGGCTCCAACCTTGTGCTTATGCCAATGCATACCCGTTGTATTATCAGACAACTGTTGCATTCTGTACATTCCAACGTTGCGTTCCCCAGTGCTAGGGTCTACCGTATGAACTACCGGGAGTGTAACAAATTTTCCTCCATCGTATGGCCAGCATTTTAAAATTGGAAGGTTATTCAAATTGGGTTGCTGATCGATATGGAACTGACATTCTCCTTTCTTTTTGGACTGCCTGGGCATAAACCGTGCAATAGAAGCCAACTGAGGAAGAAGCTTGAGTTTATTAACCAGGCCTTTGGGCTTCTCTTTAAAACGCTCAAATATTTGAGTTATTCTTCTTGAAAATTCACGTTCATCGTTAATTCCCAAGGCCATATTAATCCTTGTGTCATTACCGTATGCATTGATTAAAAGCGGAAAAGAAGTCCCTGTATTTTTAAAAAGCAAAGCTTTTCCTCCATCCGGACTTTTGCTAAAACGATCTGCAATTTCAGTAATTTCTAAATCGGTGCTCACATGCTGATCAATTTCGATTAGTTCATTATCAAAAATCAGATCATCAGTAAAACGTCCAAGGCCTCTATAACTCATATTACCGGGTATAAAAAAGCTTGGCATATTGAATATGCCAAGCTCGATAAAACTACAAATTACTTAATATATTTAAAGTTTCGTCCGGGATAAATAGCAGTATCCTCGAGCGTTTCTTCAATTCTTAGTAATTGATTGTATTTTGCAATCCTGTCGGAACGTGAAGCTGAACCTGTTTTAATAAGACCCGTATTCAACGCTACTGCGAGGTCTGCAATGAAAGTATCCTCTGTTTCGCCCGAACGGTGCGAAATAATAGCGGTATTTCCATTTTTAGTTGCAAGGTTAACAGCATCGATGGTTTCGGTTAATGTACCAATTTGGTTAACTTTAATAAGGATTGAGTTTGCTGCCTTCATCTCAATACCCTTTTGCAATCTTTTTACATTCGTAACATATAAGTCATCGCCAACGATCTGAACGCGATCGCCGATGGTTTTAGTAAGCAATTGCCAACCATCCCAATCTTCTTCAGCTAAACCATCTTCTATGCTTAAAATTGGATATTTGTCTACGAGCTCTTTCCAATACTCCACCATTTGTTCGGAATTACGTTCAGAACCGTCGCTTTCAAATACATACAATTTTCTTTTAGCATCGTAAAACTCGGTAGCTGCAGGGTCTAAAGCAATGTAAATATCTTTACCTGGCTTATAACCGGCTTTTTCGATAGCTGTCATCACATAATCCAAGGCTTCTGTATTACTTTCCAGTGCAGGAGCAAATCCTCCTTCATCGCCAACATTGGTTGCATGACCTTTTTCGGCGAGCACTTTTTTCAGGTTATGGAAAACCTCTACTCCCATTTGGAGAGCTTCAGAAAAGGTATCGGCACCTACTGGCATAATCATAAATTCCTGAATATCGATTTTATTATCGGCGTGCTGTCCACCATTTAAGATATTCATTAATGGAATAGGTAAAGTACGACCGTTAACACCACCAAGGTAGCGGTAAAGGTCTTGACCTGAAGAAATAGCTGCAGCTTTGGCAACAGCAAGAGAAACTCCAAGCATAGCATTGGCTCCAAGAATAGATTTATTCTCAGTTCCATCAAGATCGATCATAGCCTGGTCGATAGCTGCTTGATCGAAAACAAAAAAGCCGCGTAGCTCTTCATCTATTTTTGTATTGACGTTATTAACTGCATTAAGTACACTTTTCCCCAAATACATAGACTTATCACCATCGCGCATTTCGTGAGCTTCAAAAGCACCCGTGCTCGCTCCTGAAGGAACCGCAGCCCGCCCAAGAACACCTTGATCTGTTATTACATCTACTTCTACTGTTGGATTTCCACGAGAATCCAAAATTTGTCTGGCGGTAATTTTCGCTATGTGTGCCATAATTCTAAATTTTTAATTATTACAAAAAAAGAAAGGGATAAAGTTAATTCTTTATCCCTTTTTAACATAAATTTATAATGAAATTTATTTTTCAGCATCAGTAGCGTTCTGGTCTTCAGAACTATCTGCTTTTTTTGCCGTTGGTTCCTTTGCTGTAGCGTTGTCGGCTGTTTGTGCGGTAGCAGTTTCAGTGGTTTTTTTCTTACCTCTTCTTCTACGTGATGATTTTCCGCTGCTTTCCTTGGTATCTTTAAGCATGTTTTCGTTATAATCAACAAGCTCAATAATACACATTTCAGCGTTATCGCCCATACGATTACCTAATTTAAGTATTCGTGTGTATCCACCGGGGCGATCTCCCACTTTAACAGCAACGTCGCGAAATAATTCCGATACGCTGTCTTTATTCTGAAGGTAGCTAAATACAACCCTTCTTGAATGTGTAGAATCCACTTTAGATTTTGTAATTAGTGGTTCCACGTATGTACGCAGCGCTTTGGCTTTCGCTAAAGTCGTTTTAATTCTTTTGTGAAGAATAAGCGACGACGCCATATTTGATAACATGGCAGCTCGGTGTCCATGTTTACGTCCTAAATGGTTAAATTTTTTATTGTGTCTCATCTTAACTGTCCTTGTCAAGTTTATACTTACCTATATCCATTCCAAAGTTCAGGCTCATATTAGTGAGCAACTCTTCCAACTCAGTAAGAGATTTTTTTCCGAAGTTACGGAATTTCAATAAGTCATTTTTATTATACACCACAAGATCGCCTAATGTTTCTACGTCTGCAGCCTTAAGGCAATTTAATGCTCTTACTGACAGGTCGAGATCTACAAGTTTCGTTTTAAGAAGTTGTCTGGTGTGCAGAACTTCTTCATCGAACTCTTCATTTCCATAATCATCGTCATTGTCCAATGTAATTTTTTCATCAGAAAACAACATGAAGTGGTAAATAAGAATTTTAGCAGCCTCTTTTAGTGCGTCTTTTGGGTGAATAGAACCGTCTGTTGTAATTTCAAAGATTAATTTTTCATAATCGGTTTTTTGCTCTACTCTGTAATTTTCAATTTCGTACTTCACGTTTTTAATAGGCGTGAAAATTGAATCGGTAGCAATAACACCAATTGGATTATCTTCTTTAAAATTCTCATCGGCAGGAACATACCCTCTTCCTTTTTCTACTGTCAAATCTATTTGTAGCTTGACGTCAGATTCCATCTCACAAATAACCAAATCTTTATTAAGTACCTCAAATCCCGATAGGTATTTGTTCATTTCACCTGCCACAAACTTATTTTGGCCGTTGATGACAACCGTTACTTTCTCGTTTTCCTGATCTTCTGCAATTCGTTTAAAACGAACTTGCTTCAGGTTTAATACGATATCAGTTACATCTTGTATTACACCGGTTATTGAGGAAAACTCATGATCCACTCCCTCGAATTTAACGGATGTAATAGCAAACCCCTCGAGAGAGGCCAATAAGATTCGGCGTAATGCATTTCCAATAGTCATACCATACCCCGGCTCTAACGGACGAAATTCAAACTTTCCGAATGAATCGTCGGCCTCTAACATGATGACTTTGTCTGGCTTTTGAAAAGCTAAAATGGCCATAAATAAATGTTTTACTTAGAATACAATTCAACGATTAACTGTTCTTTAATGTTTTCAGGAATTTCTTCACGTTCAGGAATGTTTGTAAATTTTCCTGTTTTTGTGTCCTGATCCCACTCTAACCATGCGTATCTGTTTGCACGATTGGTAGCCAAAGCAGTGTTAATCACTTCTAACGATTTTGATTTTTCCCTTACACCCACTACATCACCTTGTTTCACTTGATACGAAGGAATGTTAACAACATTGCCATTAACTGTAATGTGGCGGTGGCCAACAATTTGTCGTGCCCCAGCTCTGGTAGGAGAAATTCCAAGGCGATAAACTACATTATCAAGCCTTGCTTCGAGCAACTGAAGCAATTCCACACCTGTAACACCTTTACTTCTATCGGCTTTTTTAAACAAGTTTCGGAATTGTCTTTCCAATACACCATAGGTGTATTTTGCCTTTTGTTTTTCTGCTAATTGCAAGCCGTACTCCGACTGTTTCTTTCTCTTTCGTGAGGATCCATGCTCTCCAGGAGGATAATTCTTTCTTTCAAGATATTTATCCGGTCCAAAGATAGGTTCTCCGAATTTGCGTGCAATTTTTGTTTTTGGTCCAGTATATTTTGCCATTTCTTTTTTCTTTTACACTCAACAATTATACTCTTCTACGTTTAGGAGGTCTGCATCCATTATGCGGTAGTGGTGTTTTGTCGATAATTTCTGTAACAACAATACCTTCATTATGCAGTGTGCGAATAGAAGATTCTCTACCTGCACCCGGTCCTTTAACATACACTTTCACTTTGCGCAAACCAGCATCTCTAGCAATTTTAGCGCAATCGGCAGCAGCTGTTTGAGCTGCATACGGAGTGTTTTTCTTAGAACCTTTGAATCCCATCTTACCTGCAGATGACCAGCTAATAACCTGACCATCCATATTGGTAAGCGTCACTATGATGTTGTTGAAGGATGAATGAATAAATGCCATTCCAATAGCCTCCACTTTAACAACACGCTTCTTACTTGTTTTAGACTTCTGTGCCATATTCTATCCTCCTATTTGGTAGCTTTCTTTTTGTTCGCAACTGTTTTACGCTTTCCTTTGCGCGTACGGGCATTATTTTGTGTTTTCTGCCCGCGTACAGGTAACCCTGTTCTGTGACGAATACCTCTATAACTAGCGATATCCATCAAGCGCTTGATGTTCATCTGAACCATTGAGCGCAATTCTCCTTCCAGAGTGTACTGTTCGTTGATCACAGAACGAAGCGATGCTATTTGTTCATCGGTCCAGTCTTTAACTTTTGTATCTTCATCTACTTTGGCTTTTTTGAGAATTTCCTGTGCAGTACTTTTTCCAATGCCGTAGATATATGTTAAGCCAATAACACCTCTTTTATTTTTCGGTAAATCAACCCCAACTATACGTGCCATAAATTATTGCTTTAATTGAGTTAAGTTTTAATTATCCCTGACGTTGTTTAAACTTGGGATTTTTTTTATCGATTACGTAAAGACGTCCTTTCCGACGTACAATCTTACTGGTTGAACTACGCTTTTTTACTGATGTTCTTACTTTCATTTCAATTAGTTTTTGTATCGAAAAGTAATTCGACCTTTGGTTAAATCATAAGGCGACATTTCAACCTTCACTCTATCACCTGGTAAAATTTTAATATAATGCATTCTCATCTTACCACTAATATGAGCTGTAATGACGTGACCATTTTCTAATTCTACACGAAACATTGCGTTCGACAGTGCTTCAATTATTGATCCGTCTTGTTCTATTGATGGTTGTTTAGCCATAAATCTCTCTTTTAAATAACTGATCTTTTGCCTTTAATGCGTCCAGATTTTAATAAGCCATCATAATGCCTCATTAACAAATGACTTTCAATTTGTTGTAACGTATCGAGTACAACTCCTACCATAATTAACAGAGAGGTACCTCCGAAAAAGTTGGCAAACTGATTATTTACTCCTGCTAATACTGCGATTGCGGGTAAAATAGCGACAATAGCCAGGAATATTGATCCCGGAAGCGTAATTCTCGACATAATGGTATCGATAAATTCTACTGTTTTTTTGCCTGGTTTCACCCCTGGGATAAAACCACCGTTCTTTTTCATATCATCTGCCATCTGTTTAGGATTAATGGTAATGGCCGTATAGAAGTACGTAAAACCAATAATCAACAATCCAAATGTTATGTTGTACAACAAACTTGTGTAATCTGAAAAGGCTGATGCTATACTTCCCAGACTATCACTCTCTGCGAAACCTACTAATACAACTGGCACAAACATAAGTGCTTGTGCAAATATAATAGGCATTACTCCACTTGCGTTAACTTTTAGCGGGATGTACTGACGCACACCTCCGTATTGTTTATTACCGACAATGCGCTTTGCGTACTGTACGGGTATCTTGCGTGTTCCCTGCACCAATAAAATGGTTAGCAACACAATAACTCCCAGCATAATCATCTCAACCAGGAACATAACTAATCCACCACCTTGCTCTTCAATTCGTGATACAAACTCCGCTGCTAAAGCAAATGGCAATCGAGCGATAATTCCAATCATAATGAGGAGGGAAATACCATTTCCAATACCCCGATCGGTAATTTTTTCGCCTAACCACATAACAAACATTGTGCCAGCAGTAAGTATTATGATAGAAGAGATAGTAAAGTACGTTCCACCAAACATAAATGCTGAGGGCGGTAACTGGGCATGCAAGTTTGCAATATAGCCAGGAGCTTGAAGTAAAAGAATGATAACCGTTAGATACCTGGTAATTTGGTTAATCTTTCTTCTACCGCTTTCGCCTTCACGTTGCAGTCTTTGGAAATATGGAATAGCCATACCCAATAACTGTATAACGATTGAGGCAGAGATATAGGGCATAATCCCTAACGCAAATATCGAAGCATTAGAGAATGCACCACCGGAGAACATGTCCAGCAACCCCATAACACCGCTGGAAGTTTGTTCTTGTAAATTCCCCAGCTGATTTGGATCAACTCCCGGAATTACAACATGAGCCCCTAAGCGATACACAAGCAAAAGACCTAATGTTGTGAGGATGCGATTACGCAACTCCTCGATTTTCCAAATGTTTTTGATTGTATCTATAAAACGTTTCATTCATCAAATTTTTTCTGCGGTTCCTTCTAGTGCTTCGATTGCCTCTTTAGCTGATTTTGAAAAAGCATCTGCTTTAACAGTAAGTTTTTTTGTCAAACTTCCATTACCAAGAATTTTCACGAGTTCATTTTTTGTAATGATTCCTTTACTTAGGAATAAATCGCGATCTATAGTAGTTACATTCAACTTTTCAGCCATTTCCTCAAGGGTATCCAGGTTAACTGGTTTGTAGGCTACTCTACTTCTATTGTGAAAACCAAACTTAGGTACACGTCTTTGTAGAGGCATTTGACCACCTTCAAAACCTATTTTCTTTGAATATCCTGAACGAGACTTTGCGCCTTTGTGACCACGCGCGGCAGTATCGCCACTTCCAGAGCCTTCACCTCTTCCAAGTCGCTTGCTTATTTTGCTTTTTTCTGCCGGTTTCAGGTTACTTAAATCCATATCAATAATTTTTAATTGATTTCTTCTACTATTACCAAGTGCTCTACTTTTTTAATCATTCCCCGCACTACATTGTTGTCTTCTTGTTCAACAGTGTGGCGGATCCGTTTCAGCCCTAGTGCCTCAACTGTAAGTTTTTGCCTTTTAGTAGAGCCAATGATACTGCGTATCTGTGTTATTTTTAATTTCGCCATGATTTGTAGATTTCTATCCGTTAAATACTTTCTCAAGAGCTATTCCACGGTCATTTGCAACCGTATATGCATCGCGCATTTCCATTAACCCTTTCAAAGTAGCTTTCACTACGTTGTGAGGGTTTGATGAACCTTTAGATTTGGCCAAAACGTCTTTTACGCCAACACTCTCGAGAACTGCACGCATCGCACCACCGGCTTTTACTCCGGTACCACTGGAGGCGGGTAACATTAACACATGAGCTCCACCATAACGTGCAACCTGTTTGTGCGGAATAGTATCGTTGATAATAGGTACTTTCACAAGATTTTTCTTGGCATCCTCAATGGCTTTAGAAATGGCTGTTGTAACTTCGCCTGCTTTTCCTAATCCATGACCTACGATACCATTTTCGTCACCCACAACAACGATTGCAGCAAAACTGAAGGTGCGACCCCCTTTTGTAACTTTCGTTACCCGGTTAATGGCTACCAATCGGTCTTTTAGTTCTAAATCGCTAGTTTTAATTCTTCTTATTGACATAAGCTTAAAATTTTAATCCTCCTTTTCTGGCTCCTTCAGCCAAAGATTTAACACGACCATGGTATAAATATCCGTTACGATCGAATATAATTTCACTAATGCCCTTTTCAATAGCCCTTTTAGCAACACTTTCGCCTACAAGATTAGCAATTTCTATATTAGTTCCCTTTTTATCGGCCAAGTCTTTATTGCTTGAACTAGCCGAAACTAAGGTTTTACCATTTATATCATCTATTACTTGAACGCTTATATGTTTATTACTGCGATATACAGACATACGGGGCATTTCAGGCGTTCCGAAGATACTTCTTCGAATCCGCTTTTTGATTTTTAATTTTCTTTTCTGCTTATCAAAAGCCATAATTCCGTAGTTTATTTATTAAACACTTGATGCAGATTTCCCTGCTTTTCTGCGAAGTACTTCGCCTACAAATTTAATACCTTTTCCTTTGTAAGGTTCAGGCTTCCTCAGCGAACGTATTTTAGCAGCCACTTGTCCGATTAGTTGTTTATCGCAACTTTCTAAAGTAACAAATGGGTTGGCTCTTTTTTCAGCTTTGGCTGTAACTTTCACCTCTTCGGGAAGTTCGAAATAAATATTGTGAGAATACCCAATACTTAGTTCCAGTAATTGGCCAGTAGCTTCTGCTCTGTAGCCAACTCCAACGAGTTCCATTTCTATTTTATAGCCTTCTGAAACACCAAAAACCATATTGCTCACTAACGATCGGTACAGGCCATGCATAGCTCTCTCGGTTCGTCCTTCATTAGGTCGAAGCAAAACAATTTTGTCATCCTCAACATTTACTTCAATGCCGCCTTTAATTTCTTGTGTAAGAATCCCTTTTGGACCTTTTACAGTAAGAGTATTATTTTCGACATTTACAGTAACACCTTGAGGTACTTTTATCGGCAATTTACCTATTCGTGACATTTTCTAACTTTTTTAATATACGTAACATAAAACTTCGCCACCGATGCCCATTTTCCGAGCCTCTTTATCTATCATTACTCCTTGTGAGGTAGACAGAATAGCAATGCCAAGGCCGTTTAAGACACGGGGTATTTCCTGGGTTCCTGCATATTTGCGTAAACCAGGACGACTAACACGTTGAATGTCCTTGATAACCGGATTTTTTGTTTCTTTAATGTATTTTAGAGCTATTTTAATAGTTCCCTGATATCCGGTATCTTCAAATTTATAGTTAAGCACATAGCCCTGATCAAAAAGAATTTTTGTAATTGCTTTTCGCAGATTTGAGGCCGGTATCTCAACCACTTTATGTTTAGCCATTGACGCATTTCGAATGCGTGTAATAAAATCACCTATTGGATCAGTAATCATTTCTCTTCACTTTAGTTATTACCAACTTGCTTTCTTAATTCCGGGAATAAAACCATTATTGGCTAATTCGCGGAAGTTAATTCTACTAATTCCAAACTGACGCATGTAGCCCTTTGGTCTTCCGGTCAACTGGCATCTGTTATGCAACCGCACCGGTGAAGCGTTCTTAGGCAATTTTTGCAACCCTTCATAATCGCCTTCTGCTTTCAAACGGGCACGTTTTTCTGCATACTTTTCGACAAGTTTAGCGCGTTTTCTTTCACGCGCTTTCATTGATTCTTTAGCCATACCTAGTTCTTTTTTGCGTTTTTAAAAGGAATACCGAATTGTTTCAATAGTGCGTATCCCTCTTCATCGGAAGGTGCACTAGTAACAAATGTGATATCCATACCTAAAATAGTATTGATTTTATCAATATCAATTTCAGGAAAGATAATTTGTTCTGTGATTCCGAGCGTGTAGTTACCTTTACCATCTAATTTTGATTTCACACCTTTAAAATCACGTATACGTGGGAGTGAAACAGCGATTAACCGCTCAAGGAAATCGTACATTTTATCTTTTCTTAAGGTAACAGTGACGCCGATAGGCATATGTTTTCTCAGCTTGAAGTTAGAAATATCACGTTTCGACAAAGTTTGGATGGCTTTCTGTCCAGCAATAGCAGTGAGCTCTTTTTGTGCAGCTTCAATGATTTTCTTATCGGCCACAGCTTGTCCAACACCTTGGTTTATCACGATTTTTTCTAGTCTCGGTACCTGCATGATGGATTTATATTTAAATTCATTCTGCAATGCAGGTACGATTTCGTCTACGTATTTTTTTCTTAAATTAGGAACGTAAGCCATTACTTGATCTCCTCTCCTGATTTTTTGGAATAACGAACTAACTTATTTTTCTCATTAAGCTTGCGTCCAACACGTGTGGGCTCACCAGATTTAGGATCGATTAACATCAAGTTAGAGATGTGTATTGAACCTTCTTTTTTGATAATACCTCCGTTAGGGTTATCAGCATTTGGTTTTGTATGTTTAGAAATCATGTTGACTCCTTCCACAATAGCCCTTTGCTTAATTACGTTTATTTCGAGCACACGTCCTTTTTGCCCCTTGTGTTCTCCAAGGTTAACGTAGACGGTGTCTCCTTTTTTGATATGAAGTTTCTTTTGCATGTCTTTAAGTTTATTAAAGTACTTCTGGTGCCAATGAAACAATTTTCATATTTTTTTCACGAAGTTCCCTTGGAACCGGTCCGAAAATACGAGTACCTCTAATTTCTCCGGCAGCATTTAAAAGAACGCAAGCATTATCGTCAAAGCGGATGTATGATCCGTCTGGGCGCCTTACTTCTTTTTTCGTACGCACAACAATTGCTTTGCTTACAGTTCCTTTTTTCATTTCACCTGATGGGAGTGCACTTTTAACGGTAACCATTAACAGATCACCTATAGAAGCATACTTTTTCTTAGAACCACCAAGTACGCCGATGCATAGTACTTCTTTTGCACCGCTATTATCGGCTACACCTAATCTTGATTCGGTTTGTATCATGGTTACTTAGCTCTTTCAATAATTTCTACTAATCTCCAGTTCTTGGATTTGCTCAATGGTCTTGTTTCCATTATACGAACTGTATCTCCTATATTACAGGTATTATCCTCATCATGGGCTTTGAAACGACTGCTTTTACTCACAAATTTCCCATAAATTGGGTGTTTCATTTTACGACGTACTTCCACGACGATGGATTTATCCATTTTGTCGCTAACGACAATACCTATACGTTCCTTACGCAGATTTCTATTTTCCATCATCTAAATATTATTCGTTTGTTTGTTTAATCTCACGCTGGCGTTTCTCGGTTAATAACCGAGCCACGTCTTTACGCACAATCTTTATTTGATTGGGATTATCCAGTGGCGATACGGCATGGTTCAGTTTCAACCGTGTTAGCATTGTTTTGGTATCATCAATGCGCTCCAACAGTTCCTGATCAGTAAATTCTTTTATCTCCGACATTTTCATAACGCTACCTCTTATTAATTTTGATCGTAATCACGACGCACTACCAAACGAGTACGTACGGGTAATTTCTGAGCTGCTAAGCGTAGTGCTTCTTTTGCAATATGCAACGGTACGCCTTCGGCTTCAATAATAATGCGACCCGGTGTCACGGGTGCCACAAAACCTTCCGGTGCTCCTTTACCTTTACCCATCCTAACCTCGGCAGGCTTTTTTGAAATTGGTTTGTCCGGAAAAATTCTGATCCAGATCTGTCCCTGACGTTGCATGTAACGTGTCACAGCAACACGGGCAGCTTCTATTTGTCTACCGGTAATCCAGTGGGAATCTAAAGTTTTTATTCCAAATGAACCAAATGCTAATTGGTTTCCTCTTTGGGCATTGCCTTTCATTCGACCTTTCTGGACTCTACGGTGTTTAGTCTTTTTTGGCTGTAACATAACGACTAATCGATTTTATTAGTTACTTCTTTCTTCGTTTACCACCTTTACGATTGTTGGGTTGTCCAACATTTGGCGAAAGGTCTCTTTTTCCATACACTTCGCCTTTAAAAATCCACACTTTCACTCCAAGCAACCCTACTTTTGTCAGTGCTTCTCCTAAGGCGTAATCTATATCTGCTCTCAACGTATGCAAAGGAATGCGTCCTTCTTTGTAGGTTTCTGAGCGAGCCATTTCTGCTCCTCCCAATCGACCACTAATTTGAATTTTGATTCCTTCTGCTCCCATTCTCAAAGATGATGCAATTGCCATTTTAATGGCTCTTCTGTATGAAACACGTCCCTCTAATTGACGAGCGACATTGTTTGCTACTAGAGTTGCATCGAGTTCAGGTCTTTTAATTTCAAAGATATTTATCTGAACTTCTTTTTTGGTGAGCTTTTTTAACTCTTCTTTGAGTTTATCTACTTCCTGACCTCCTTTACCAATGATAATACCCGGACGTGCCGTATGAATAGTAATGGTAATGAGTTTAAGTGTTCTTTCTAAGATAATTCTTGAAATACTGGCTTTGGTCAGACGTGCTTTAAGATAGGTTCTTATCTTATTATCCTCAACGAGTTTCTCCTCCTGGCGATTTCCGCCGAACCAATTAGACTCCCATCCTCTGATGAATCCTAAGCGGTTGCCTATTGGATTAGTTTTTTGTCCCATCTAATTACTCTTTTTCGGTTTGATTATAACTATCCAATACAATTGTCACGTGGTTAGAGCGCTTACGTATTCTATGAGCTCTTCCCTGCGGGGCTGGCCTCAGTCTTTTCAACACTCTGGCCGAGTCTACATAAGCCTCTTTAACAATAAGGTTAGCATCTTCTAAACGAGTACCTTCATTCTTGTTCTCCCAGTTGGCAATAGCACTTTTGAGTAGTTTTTCAACTCGTTTTGCTGCCTCTTTTGGTGTAAACTTAAGTATATCTAGTGCCTCGTTTACTTCTACTCCGCGTATTAAGTCAACAACTAATCTCATTTTACGAGGTGACGTTGGACAATTGCGTAGAACGGCATAGTAACGGCTTTTCCGTTCTTCTTTTAGTTTTTCTGCTCGTATTCTTTTCTTTGCACCCATTATTTCTCTCTTTTAAAATTATCTCTGTTTACCACCGTGACCACGGAACTGACGGGTAGGTGCAAATTCGCCTAGTTTATGACCTACCATGTTCTCGGTGACGTATACAGGAATAAATTTATTGCCATTATGTACGGCAATAGTGTGGCCTACAAAATCAGGCGATATCATTGAAGCTCGTGCCCAGGTTTTAATAACCTGTTTCTTAGTAGACTCATTAATTTTGAGTACTTTCCGCTCGAGTTTATAGTCAATAAAAGGCCCTTTCTTTAATGATCTGCTCATAATCTCTTCAGTTATGCATTATTTTTTTCGACGCTCAACAATAAACTTGTTCGAATATTTCTTTGGTGTACGTGTTTTGTACCCCTTTGCAGGTAATCCCTTACGTGATCTTGGGTGTCCACCGCTAGAACGGCCTTCACCACCACCCATTGGGTGATCTACAGGGTTCATCACAACACCACGAACACGTGGACGTCTTCCTTTCCAGCGGCTTCTTCCAGCCTTTCCGGATCTTTCAAGGCTATGATCGGGGTTCGATACTGAACCGATAGTAGCCTTGCAAGTGGTTAGTACTAATCTTATCTCACCTGATGGTAGTTTGATGGCGGCGTATTTTCCCTCTCTTGAAACCAATTGGGCATAGGTGCCGGCACTGCGTGCCATTACTGCTCCTCCCCGAGGTTTAAGCTCTATATTGTGAACTATTGTACCTAATGGAATATCGGACAAATACAATGTATTTCCGATTTCGGGAGCAACTCCTTTTCCTGTGGAAATTTTGGTGCCTACCTGAATTCCGTTTGGTGCAATAATATAGCGCTTTTCGCCATCGGGATATGCAACCAATGCGATTCTTGCTGTACGATTGGGATCATACTCAATAGTTTTAACCGTGCCTTCCATGCCTTCTTTATCACGAAGGAAATCTACTACACGATATTTCTGTTTGTGACCACCACCTATATATCTCATTGTCATTCTACCAGAGCTATTTCTACCTCCACTTTTGGCTTTTGGTCTTAACAATGACTTTTCAGGTGTAGAAGCGGTAACCATATCGAAGTTACTCACTACTTTGTGTCTCTGACCTGGCGTTACAGGTTTAAGCTTTCTAACTCCCATCTCTCAATTTTAGATATTGCTGTAAAAATCGATAGTTTCTCCGTCTTTCAATGTAACAATCGCTTTTTTAAATGCAGGTTTACGACCTTCAATCATACCAGCTTTGGTATATCTCATTTGCCTTCTTCCTCCATAGCGCATTGTATTTACAGAGTCGACCTTTACTTCGTAATGCTCTTCAATGGCACTGCGCACTTGGTCTTTCGTTGCTCTAACATCAACGAGGAAACCAAACTGATTAAGTTTCTCTGACTTCTCAGTCATTTTCTCTGTAATGATAGGTTTTTTTAGTATTTCCATTGCTACATCTATTTTTCAAAAACTTTTTCAATACGTTTTACCATACCCTCAGTCAGTACTAACATACTGTTGTTGAGGATATTGTAAGTCATCAACCCATTTTCATGTACAACTTGTGTACTAGGCAAATTTCGCGCCGACAAATATACATTTTTATTTGCTTGATCTAAAACAAATAAGGATTTTTTCTCACTAATTTTCAGATTATCAAGAATTTTAGTAAATTCCTTTGTTTTAGCATGTTCCATAGTAAAATCTTCTACCACAATAATCTGCTGATCTATAGCCTTGTATGTAAGAGCAGATTTACGTGCGAGTAGTTTTACTTTCTTGTTCACTTTTTGAGCATAGCTTTTAGGTCTTGGGCCAAAAACACGACCACCACCTCTAAAAATAGGTGATTTGATACTACCTGCACGTGCAGTTCCTGTACCTTTTTGTCGTTTTAGCTTTTTGGTACTACCAATAATTTCAGCTCTCTCTTTACTTTTATGCGTACCTTGTCGTTTGTTAGCTAAATGCCCTTTAACGTCAAGGTAGATGGCATGATCGTTTGGCTCAATTGCAAAAATTGAGTCTTTTAATTCAATCTTACGACCAGTGTCTTCTCCTGCAATATTTCTTACTATTAGTTCCATTAGTTTTCGATTATTAAGTATGATCCCTTAGCTCCTGGAACAGAACCTTTTACAATAAGCAAATTGCTCTCAGGAATAATTTTAATCACTTTAAGGCTCAAAACCTTAACTTTTTGACCACCGGTGCGTCCTGCCATACGCATTCCTTTGAAAACTTTTGACGGATCTGAAGATGCGCCAATAGAACCTGGTGCTCTCAGACGGTTGTGCTGTCCGTGGGTAGCATCATTTACACCACTAAAACCATAGCGTTTAACAACTCCTTGAAATCCTTTACCTTTTGATACCCCGGTAACGTCTACCCAAGCGTTGTCTTTGAAAAGCTCAACATTAACCACATCGCCTAATTTGGTCTCTTGGTTGAATTCAATGAATTCAGCCATTCTCCGTTTAGGTGTGGTGCTAGCTTTTTTAAAGTGTCCAAGCTCCGGTTTGTTTGCATTTTTTTCTTTCTTGTTCTCAAACCCGAGTTGTATTGCTTCGTAACCGTCAATATCGACGGTTTTCACCTGTGTTACTACACAGGGTCCAGCTTCGATTACAGTGCATGGAACATTTTTTCCCTCGGCACTGAAAATCGATGTCATTCCGATCTTTTTTCCTATTAATCCAGCCATAAATTTAGGTTAATTATCATACTTTAATTTCCACTTCCACTCCACTGGGAAGTTCGAGTTTCATTAAGGCATCAATTGTTTTTGCTGTTGAACTGTAAATGTCGAGCAAGCGTTTGTACGATGACAATTCAAATTGCTCGCGAGATTTCTTGTTCACAAATGTTGAACGTAATACGGTAAAAATTCGCTTTTTAGTTGGAAGCGGAATAGGGCCACTTACAACTGCACCAGTTGTTTTCACCGTTTTTACGATCTTCTCAGCCGATTTATCAACCAGGTTATGGTCGTACGACTTGAGTTTGATTCGAATTTTTTGGCTCATATCTCCTTATTATTTATAATAACTCTGTTCTTCCTTTTACATTTTCCAAGACATCTAAGGCAATTCCTTTAGGTACTTCCTGATAATGTGAGAATTCCATTGAGGATGTGGCACGACCCGAAGAAATAGTACGTAAAACTGTAACATATCCAAATTTCTCAGCAAGAGGTACCTTGGCTTTTACAATTCGTGCACCAGATTTTTCTTCCATTCCTTCAATATTACCTCGACGTTTGTTAAAGTCACTGATAATATCTCCCATATATTCTTCTGGAGTAACTACCTCCGCAGCCATAATAGGCTCGAGAAGTATTGGTTTTGCTTTGGATGCAGCATTTTTAAATGCTTGCTTGGCTGCCACTTCGAATGAAAGTTGATCGGAATCCACTGCGTGAAACGATCCATCAGACAAAGTAACTTTCAGACTATCGACAGGGAAACCTGCAAGCGGTCCATTTTGCATGGCTTCTTTAAAACCTTTTTCTACTGATGGGATATATTCTCTTGGAATATTTCCTCCTTTGATAGCATTGATAAATTCTAATCCAGTCTTTCCCTCTTCTGCGGGTTCAATTCTTACCTGAATATCGGCAAATTTACCTCGTCCACCACTTTGTTTTTTAAACACTTCGCGGTGTTCGATTGATTGAGTTATCGCTTCTTTATATTTTACTTGTGGTTGTCCCTTGTTCGACTCAACTTTAAACTCACGTCTTAAGCGGTCGATAATAATTTCAAGGTGCAATTCACCCATTCCACTAATAATTGTCTGCCCTGAATCTTCGTCGGTATGTACTTGGAAAGTTGGATCTTCTTCTGCCAGTTTTCCTAATGCAACGTCGAGTTTATCGAGATCGGCCTGAGTTTTAGGTTCGATAGCAATAGAGATAACAGGTTCCGGGAAAACCATTTGTTCCAGAGCAATGGGAGCGTTAAGGGCGCTCAATGTATCTCCGGTTCTAATATTTTTGAATCCAACTCCTGCTACAATTTCGCCTGCACCTGCTTGCGGAATAGATTTTTGTTTATTGGCGTGCATTTGAAATAGTCTGGAAATACGTTCTTTCTTTCCGGTACGTACGTTCAATACAGAGTCTCCGGCTTTAAGTACTCCTGAGTAGATACGAATAAAACACAAACGGCCAACAAACGGATCTGTTGCTATTTTGAATGCCAATGCTGCGAATGGTTCTTCATCGACGGCTTTGCGAATAATTTCCTTTTCCAGGTCGTCTGGTTCTGTTCCTTTTACATAGCCAATATCTTCAGGACTTGGGAGGTATGCTGCAACTGAATCGAGCAAACGCTGTACGCCTTTGTTTTTAAAGGCCGAACCACACATTACTGGTGTAATAATTCTATCAATAGTTGCTTGACGAATAGTAGCTCTAAATTCTTCTACTGTAATTGATTCTGGGTCTTCGAAATAACGTTCCATGATTGAATCGTCTGTTTCAGCAACAGCTTCAATTAAGTTTGTGCGCCACTCTGCGACTTCATCAACCATATCTTCGGGAATATCGATGTACTCGTAATTTATTCCGAGTTCTTCATCTTCAACCCAAACGATTGCCTTATTTTCAATAAGATCAACAATACCTCTAAAGTTTTCCTCTGCGCCAATTGGAATTACAATTGGAACTGCATTTGCTTTTAGGCGTTCTTTCATTTGTGCCACTACATCAAAAAAATCGGCACCTGTACGGTCCATTTTATTGACAAAAGCAATTCTCGGTACTCCATACTTATCGGCTTGACGCCAAACGGTTTCTGACTGTGGTTCAACTCCACCAACAGCACAATATACGGCTATAGCACCATCGAGCACACGTAACGAACGTTCAACCTCTACTGTGAAGTCGACGTGTCCCGGAGTGTCAATAATGTTAATTTTGTACTCTTCGTCGTGATAATTCCAAAAACAGGTGGTTGCGGCAGAAGTAATGGTAATACCCCTCTCATGCTCTTGCTCCATCCAGTCCATGGTTGCAGCTCCATCGTGCACTTCTCCAATCCGGTGGGTAATACCGGTATAGTAAAGGATTCGTTCTGTGGTAGTAGTTTTACCGGCATCGATGTGAGCCATGATACCGATATTCCTATTAAAATGTAATTTGTTTGCCATCGTAATTTTGTCCTATTTTTTTTAAAAAGATTTAGAAGCGAAAATGTGAGAATGCTTTGTTTGCCTCAGCCATTCTGTGAGTATCTTCTTTCTTTTTAAATGCGCCACCTTCTTCGTTATATGCAGCCATTGATTCTGCTGCTAAGTTCATTGCCATCGATTTGCCATTACGTGCACGGGCATATTTGATCATTGCCTTCATGCTTAATGCAACTTTACGACTTTCCCTGATTTCTTGTGGAATTTGGAATGTAGCACCACCGACTCTGCGGCTTTTCACCTCTACTTTAGGGGTTACGTTTTGAATGGCTTTTTTCCAGATATCCAATGGGGCATCTTCGGTTTCTTTCATCTTCTCTCCAATAATCTCAAGCGCATCATAAAAAATGTCATACGCAAGATTCTTTTTTCCATCCATCATCAATTCATTGACGAAGCGTGTCACCAATGTGTCATTGAAACGTGGATCCGGAGTAAGTATTCGCTTTTTTGGTTTACTTTTTCTCATTGGTCGATCGTTTATTATTTCTTCGGTTTCTTAGTTCCATACTTAGAACGACGCTGTAATCTTCCGTCCACTCCTGAAGTGTCAAGTGCTCCCCTTACAATGTGATAGCGAACACCTGGCAGGTCTTTCACACGGCCACCTCGAATGAGTACTATTGAGTGCTCTTGCAAGTTATGGCCTTCTCCCGGGATATAAGCGTTAACTTCTTTCCCGTTCGTCAATCGAACTCTAGCGACTTTCCGCATTGCAGAGTTAGGTTTTTTTGGTGTTGTCGTGTAAACACGTGTACACACGCCGCGCTTTTGCGGGCTAGCTCCCAAGGCTGGAGACTTACTTTTCTGTTCGATTCTCTTTCTTCCTTTTCTTACTAATTGCTGTATTGTAGGCATACTCCTTAGATTAAGACATTTTACCCTAATAATTTGGGTTGCAAAGGTATAATTATTTTTTTCTAAAAAAGAATTTTTTACTTTTTTTTCAGATAGTTATGCGATTTTTTTACTGACAGTAAGCAACATCTATTGCATGTTAGAGGTTTCGCATATTTTCAAAAAGAATTTTTCAGAAGGATAGGTAGGGCGATAGCTTCTTTAACTGGTCGGCCGAAAGAATTTTCAAGGTTGCAACTTCCTGTATCCCATCTATTTTTTCGGCGAAGTTACGGTATTTAATTAATTTACTTGCTACTTTATGGGATATATAAGGATGTTGCGATAATTGGTAAGCGTCTACACGATTGACATTGATTTTTTGAATTGATAGTGAATCTATCCAGGATTTTTCCTTCAACACAGTTAACTGGCCTTCTTTCATGTTGTATACTTCGCGAAGCTGGTTGTGGGAATAATACCCTCCCAACAAATCGCGGTATTTTATTAAGCCGTCAATAATATAATTACTGATTTTTATCTGTTGCAACTCTTTTTTGGAAGCAGAATTCAGTTCAAGGCTGTCGAGTTCCACAATTTCAGTTGAGGTGGTAGTTTCTGGTAATTGAATGTGGGTTTCTAATTTTCGATATAATGAAGTATCGATGGCATAGATATTTTGCAAATCGGATTTGGTATTAAACTGACCTCCGGCTTTTCGATAATTTATAATGTTTGAAGCGACTTTTTTACTCAATCCTGATTTAATAAGTTGATTGTAAGTGTCTGTTGCCGGGTTAAATGCTTTCAATAGTCTTTCTGTTTGTGCGAATCGTTCTTTATTTTCCGACTGGGTGTTTGAGTTTGTTTTACGTTTGGATTTTATGATAAGGTATGGGGCTATTTTTATATATAGACTATCTGCCATTCCGTATAGGCGCTTAAGGTCGGGTTTGCTATAAAAACGGCCTCCAGCATCGATATATTTTTCCCAACTGATAGCTAACGAGGATGGAATCCCCATACCGGTAAGCTCATCTACGGAAGTGGTATTGGGATTAAACCGATGTAAGTTAAGCTGCTGCTGGTTTTTAATCTGTTGAATCCATTGGCTAACCGTTGTGCTATCCTGAACCACGTACCATGGTTCTTGTTCATACATTTTAGGGATATAATTTACAAAAGTGGATAACGCAATAATCAGAAGTAAAAAGACTATTGCTCCTCGGCGCTCTCCTGAAGTAAAACTGGTTAGATTTTGCCAAAAGTTATTCATTGATATACTATGATTGAAGAAAACGGAATAACCCCAAAGAATTTAAGAAGATAAATACTATAGCAATTGGGGCTATAAATTTCACGATAAAGAAAAAGACTCGGAAAAGCTTAAATGGTATGGATTGCTCGTTAGTGGTCTCCAGGTAGGTTTGTCGCTTCCCGAATTTCCATCCAAGAAAAATTACGATTAGCAAAGCTCCGAGTGGCAGCAGAATATTGGCCGACACATAGTCTAATGAGTCGAAAATTGTGAGATCGAACAGTGTAAAATCTTTTAAACTGCTAAATGATAGGGTTGCAAAAATTCCAAAAAACCATATCATCGAAGTACTGATAATTGTGGCTTTAGTACGCGACATGTTAAGTTCTTCGGAAAAATAAGCTACAACAACTTCAAGTAGCGATACAGTAGAAGTAAGTGCTGCTACAGCCAGAAGGACGAAAAACAAAATGGAGAAAAGGTAGCCCATTGGCATTTGCATAAATAATTTTGGCAAAACCTCAAAAACTAATCCCGGCCCTGATTGAGGATCCATACCCAAAGCAAATACAGCAGGAAAAATCATTACGCCAGCCAAAACTGCAATAACGGTATCGGCGGTTGCTACTTGAATAGCAGTATTTGGAAGGTGATTATCTTTCTGAATATAAGAACCGTAAGTAATTAATGCTCCCATGCCAATACTCAACGAAAAAGCGGCCTGACCAAGGGCTTCGAGTATAACATTAAAGGTAATTTTCGAGAAATCGGGGTTAAACAGGAATTTCACTCCCTCCATTGATCCTTCTAAAGTGAGCGACCGAATACACATGGCTATTATTAACAGCAAGAGTAAGGGCATCAGGATTTTGGTGTAACGTTCAATACCTTTCTGCACGCCCATGAAAACGATAGTTGCAGTTAATATCATAAAAATGAACTGCCATAAAAGGGGGAAAAAGGTTTGTGATTTAAAGTTCTCGAAAAGAATATCGGTATTTTTGCCCTGAAAGCTATTGCTTACTGCTTTGACAATGTATTCCAATGTCCAGCCGGCTATGGTTGAGTAGAAAGCCAAAATAACAAATGCGGCGATAATTCCCATTACACCAATGATTGACCATCCGGAGCGCGGGGCAAGTTTACGGAAAGCTCCAAGTGTATTGCGCTGCGCTTTCCGGCCAATGGTAAATTCTGAAAGCATAACCGGTACGCCAATAGCGAGTATAAAAAGCAGGTAAATTAACAAAAAGGCTCCTCCTCCATTTTCACCTGCTACGTATGGGAAACGCCAAATATTTCCTAGTCCGACAGCGGAGCCGGCTGCCGCTGCTATTACTCCGAATTTACTGGTAAAACCTGCTCTTTCTTTAATATCCATAATATTTTTTTATATGCAGTTATTCATGTATTGGGATGGTATTTTTCGTTTTCTGGATACCCGTTTCAACACCTAAAAAGCACCTAATAATCAGAAAATCAAATACTCCTTTTTGAGTCAGGCGTAGATGAAGAGAACCATGTTCTAATTTGGTTGCAGAAACAGATAAGCATATTTCATTTTTACAAAAATAAAATTTAACTCTTTCTAAACATAAAAAGCGCGCCTATTTTATTAGGCAGGCTATAATTTCGCAGTAAAAAAACGCCGTTCATTTGTCTCTGAATACAAACGTTGGTATCGGGCAACGCTGTATCACAAACTAAAAGGGATAACCAATACCAAAATGCACTTGATAATCGTCTTTACCCCATTTACGATGTTTCCGTACCCACGTGTTTCGACTATCTATGGCTGGGTCGAACATTTTTAATCCTGCATCGAGCCTGAAAACAAAAAATGACAGATCGAAACGCAGTCCCACACCTGAGCCTACGGCCAATTGACGGTAAAATTTATCGAAATGGAACTGTGCACCCGTACGATTATCCTGTTTGGCTATAGCCCAGATATTACCTGCATCGAGGAAGAGCGCTCCTTCGAGCATCCAAAATAGTTTGAATCGATACTCAAGGTTCATTTCAATTTTCAACCCTGCTGTTTGATTTGGGTAGTCTGATGAATCTATAAATGTACCCGGGCCAAGGTCGCGTGCACGCCATGCTCTTATTCCACTAGCTCCCCCACCAAAGTATTGTTTAATAAACGGTAAACTATTAGCATTGCCATATGATGCTCCAACACCTGCAAATATTCGGGAAACTAACCTGTTTTTAGAATTAAAAACTGAATAGTAACGAAAATCGACATCGGTTTTTACATATTGTGAATACCGGGTATTAAAAATCTGGTAGCTGCCATCGACCGTGTCGCGATCTGTAATAGTATGAAGTGCGTTTAATATGTTTCCTGAAAATTCTATATTGGTTTTTAGGTAAAGGTAGTCGCGGTCTATTAGATAGTTTTGATTGGAAAAGGTCATTTGATAGCTCGAAGCTGTTATAAAGTAGTTGTCGTAAGAGTTACGCAGATAGTTATTATTTTCAATCTCAACTAAAAAAGTAGAATCAGCTTTGGGCAGTCTCACCGAATTTAATTCGATGGGTGTAACCACGTGACGCATGTTTCGTGAACTATTCCAAAAATATCCGAAACTTCCGCGCAATAATGTTCGAGTATAATCGGGGCGTTGCTGATAATTGTATTGAAAGGCAGTGGCTGTTTGCGGGCGGAATTTCCTGTAAAAACCTCGTCTCTGAAAAGGAATAAGGAACTTTGGAAATTCAAACCGAATACCGGCTCCGTACTCATATGTGTTAAATTCAAAACTTTTCGATTGTTCCTCTCCAATTACGTCGCCTGTAGCCTCCAGTGCTCCTTTAACCTTTATTTCCATCAGTTCGGCTCCTCTGAAAATATTGCGATGTTGGTACGAAATATTGGCTCCGGTTTCCCAGTTGGGGCCTGTGTTGCTACCTTCCAATTCAACTGTATAGGATTGCAAAGTGTAGGGAGTTAATTGATAATGAGCCTTCAGCCAAATAACACTATCGTTTGTTTGTGCTGTAGGTTCGAATTGTATATGTACTAGTTTAAAAAACGACAGTAAATTCAGATACCTGCTTGTGGATTCCACTTTGCGAATATCGTAAATGCTTCCTTCTTTAATGGTATTGGCTTGAATAATTACATCAGGTTTCACTTTAAGATTGTCAGTATAAACAACATCATACTCCTCTTGCTGAATGGTGTCGAAGGTATTAAAATAAGCTCTCTGATCCGTAATTGCCCGTTTGGCGTCGAATTCCGGGAAGAGATAAATATCTTGTATCCGGCATTTTCGATGATTTTCGCGAATAACCTTACCGTCGTCGTTCTTTCGTTCAAATTGCTCAATATTACATATAACATTTACCGCATTAGGCATCACGGTACTATCGGCATCGAAGGTTACAAATTCTTTACGAAAGAAATAATATCCTGACTCTTTCATTTGCCTGGTAATACGATTTCGCTCTTTACGAAAAAGCTCTACATCAAATATTTCACCGGGGTTCACAAAACCGGAGGAAGTATCGGCAAGAATAAGTTTTTTTAATGAGGGATCAGCAAACTTATAATCCACTATATTAACAATATATGGCTCATTCGTTTTAATGATATAGTACAGGTCTATCTTTTGTCCTTCACGCACCACCGAATCGCGCACCTGCGCATGATAATACCCCCGATTTTGCAAATATTTTTCAAATTGCCGGGTTGTTTTTCCGGCTAGAAAACGATCGTAAACTACGGGTTCTTCCCCTATTACATTTGCAATATAATTAAATACTCCTTTATCTTTTCTGGTTATTTTAAATGTGTTGTAAACCCATAAATGGAAACGCATAAAATACAGAATGCGTCGATTGGGTTTCTGCTGAACGTAGGCATCCAATTTATCAACGTCTATCTTTTTATTGTCGACTTTAATATTTACGGAATTGAGCAGGTACTCATTTTCCGGAACGTGCCGAGTTACGCGACAGGAACTAAACAAGCCCACAAACACCATCAACAATAAAACTATTCGTATATAAAACCTACGGTTCATTCTTTCTTTCTAGCTAATTTTTATCATTACACTCACAATTCTTAAGAAAACGGGTACTGATTGAATTTTTTGTGTTGCAAAATAACTTAAATATCATCAATTATGTAAATTTGCGACTGAATTTTACATCCATAACAGCCAATATGATAGAAAGCAATACTATAAAACACGTAAAGTCGCTCCATCAGAAAAAAAACAGACTTGCTCACGGGGAGTTTATTGTTGAAGGTGTAAAAATGGTGAAGGAACTCTCACAGTCTGATCTCCACATAAAAGAGCTTTTCACCACAGACGAATCAATTTTGGAGGACACTACCGTTCCTGTATCTAAAGCAAGCGAAAAAGAGCTGGGGCGCATGAGCGCCATGAAAAACCCGAACAAAATTTTAGCAGTAGTAAAAACACCCGCAGAGGAATTAGTTACTGAACACTTACAACAAAAATTAAGTTTGGTGTTGGAAAATATTCAGGATCCTGGAAATATGGGAACCATTATCCGATTGGCCAACTGGTACGGGATTGAGGATATTCTTTGCAGTTTGGATACGGTTGAATGCTACAATCCAAAAGTTGTACAAGCTACAATGGGAGCACTTTTCAGAGTAAATATTCATTATACTGATATTTACAAACTCATTGACAAAGCCCATACGTGGCCGGGTTTTGGCATTTATGCCACGCATTTAAACGGAGAAAACATTTATAATGCAGATTTGACTGCCAATGGTTTTATTTTGATGGGTAACGAATCGAACGGGTTGTCCGATAAACTGGATGATTCAGCGATACAAAAGATACTAATTCCCTCATTTCCTTTGGGGTCGCAAAAAATGGAATCGCTAAACGTGGCAGTAGCCACGGCATTAACTGTGGCAGAATTCAGAAGGCGTCAGTTATAAAAATTCCGATGCGAAAGTGAGGCATCCCTGTTACTCCTGCTCTGCAATTATTCGCGCTACACGTACACCATCCATTGCGCTGGAAACAATTCCTCCGGCATATCCGGCTCCCTCGCCAGCAGGATAAAGTTTATCGAACGGGAAAGTGCATAAAGTTTCTTTGTCGCGATAAATACGTACTGGACTAGAGGTACGACTCTCCAGCCCAATTACTAAAGCATCGTTTGTGAAAAAACCGTGCATTTTCTTTCCAAAACTTTTAAAGGCCACTTGCAATCGGGACGAAATGTTTTCGGGCAACCAAAAGTGCATGGGTGAAGATATAATTCCCGGGAAATACGAATTTTCGGGCATATCAGACGAAACACGTTTATTAACAAAATCAACCATTCCTTGTGCCGGCGCAACCTGCCCATTGCCTCCATTGAGGAAGGCCATTTTCTCCAGCTCGGCCTGGTACTTTAATCCGGCCAACGGATCTTCCTCCATACCCGGAATATCTTCTTCACGTAATTCGACTACCATTCCCGAATTGGCAAAATAGCCGTTACGTTTCGATGGCGACATACCATTCACCACCAATTGGTCGGAAACCGTGGTGGCTGGAACAATGAAACCACCCGGACACATACAAAAAGAGTATACACCACGATCGTTCACTTGCTTAACCAACTTATAGGTGGCCGGTGGTAAAAACGGATCGGGCTGTTTGCTATGATACTGAATTTGGTTTATTAGCTCTTGTGGGTGTTCTAACCTCACTCCTACAGCAAATCCCTTACCTTCAAGCATAACACCGGTACGCTGAAGCATTTCGTAAACATCCTTCGCCGAATGGCCGGTTGCAAGAATTGTGGCTTTGGCCAATAGCGTACGGCCATCGGCCAATTTCACTCCTTTTACGGTTTCGCCATCGGTAACCAAATCGGTAACCTTCGTGCGAAACATAATTTCACCGCCGGCATCGAGAATGGTTTGACGTATATTAACTACAACCTGAGCCAACACATCGGATCCGATATGTGGATGAGCATCGTACAATATTTCTTCTTGCGCACCATGCAAATAAAACAGTTCAAGAATTCGCCGAATATCGCCTCGTTTCTTACTTCGGGTATAAAGTTTTCCATCGGAAAATGTGCCTGCTCCACCTTCGCCAAAAGCGTAGTTTGATTCCTCATCGACTATATGTTTGGTGCTAATTGCGGCCACATCGCGTTTTCGCTCGCCTACCCTTTTCCCACGTTCAACAATAATGGGCTTTATTCCTTTTTCAATGAGCGTCAAGGCAGCAAACAACCCGGCCGGCCCGGCTCCTACAATAATTACCTCGGGGGCACGCGATACATCCTGAGCAGCAAATGGTTCAGTAATATAGTCGTCGTCGTTTAAATCCGTAAACAAGCGTGCTGTCATATTAATTTTCACAGGTGCTCGTCGTGCATCAATGGATTTCGATACAATTTGGAACTTTACAATATCGTTTACATTGATACCGGCTTTGGCCGCAAATATTTTCGTATATAATTCTTCTCGAGCCGCTTCTTCGGGCGTTAGAACTAACTGAACTTGATGTGACATGGATGTATTTTAACCTTTATTCAACAAAAATAAGCAGGGTGAACATGCGCGAATTGAGTTTATCGTAAAATAGTGCATACTCAGTATTTTCGATATTAATCATATCCATTATGCCCCACGAAAACCGCAACTCTGTGGCCAACTTAAAGAACGGAAAGTAGTAGTCGACTCCTATACCTGCTTCCAGATAAAAGTCTTGCCGTTCGAGCCTGATTTTGGGCTGTTCCTCTTCCTTAATTTTTTTGCGTGCTTCGAGGTCAATGGTATAGTTACCTCCAAAAAGCAGGTATGGTCGCCAGTTGTTTAACCTTTTGGCTCGGTATTTAAAGTAGAGAGGGAAAGATAACATGGTTGACTCAATAGCCATTACGTGCCGTTCAATTGTGGTATCAACGCCATCTACCACGCGGTGGTTATAGGTGAGGTCGCGCTGACCAAAAGCCAGACCGGGAATAAAGCGCAAATCGAAATAATTGCCCAGGCGAAGACTACCAACCATGTGAATATTAAATCCGGGACGTGGGGTGTTTTCTACCGCATAAACCGAATCGAAATTGCTTAGCATTTCAGCTTTGGGAATGATTCTAAAGTTCATTTGGTTATACCCCAATGCAAAACCAAAATGAAATGGATATTGATCGTAATTCGGCTTATTCCATACATGTTTGCCCGGTTGCGCATGTAGTTGTGCAGCCATTAGTAGTAATAAACCCAATATAGAATATATCTTTCGCATAAATAGTTAAACGTGATTAGAACCAATTATTGTGTACATTAAGCGAAATATCGCATTTATTTCTGACACGAGGCATTTTCATTGCTGAATAAAAACAGTGTGCATAAAACACCACAACCAGACAAGCCAATTCCAAAATGCATTGAGCAACCGCTGTTCATCAAAATGCGGCTATGCTTTATGACCTGTATACATGCAAGCCACACCAAATGTTAAGGGCTTAAATGAGCAATTTGCAAATCCGGCATCGCCAAGTAATTTTGTAAATGCTTCCCGATCGGGGAAAACTTCAACCGATTCTGGTAAGTACGTATATGCCCTGTTGTTCCCCGACACAATTTTACCCATTAGTGGCAAAAGAAACCGAAAATAGAAGCGGTAAAAAAATGCAAAAACGCCTTTTCCCGGTTGTGAGAACTCCAAAATAATAACTTGACCGCCGGGTTTGGTTACCCGATGCATTTCGGATAATCCTTTAGCGACATTCTCAAAATTGCGTACCCCAAAGGCCGCCGTTACACAATCGAAACGATTATCATCAAATCCGATATTTTCCGCATCGCCCAGCTGTATTTGAACACGGTGTTCAAGTTTGCTTTTCACGATTTTTTGTTTGCCGCGTTCGAGCATCGACATGGCGATATCGATTCCCTGCACATTCAAATTATCGATTTTTCGCGCAGCCGCAATGGCCAAATCGCCTGTTCCGGTAGCCACATCGAGCATTGCAGAGGGCTGGTTAAGTGCCAATTTTCGCACCACTCGTTTTCGCCACAAGCGATCGACACCTAAGGATAAGAAATGGTTCAAAAAATCGTACCGATGTGCGATATGATTAAACATACCGGCTACCTGTTCTTTTTTCGATAATCGGTTTTGGTATGGTGTAACAACTTTATCCTTCAAGGTATTGTTCTAAAGTTTCCATGTATAATTTTTCGGCATCCTGAATAAATCCAAACGATTTATCATCGATTCGCAGTTCACCTTTGGTTACGTGACCGAGTGCAGAAAACGGAATATTGAGTTTCATCAACAAATCGATGAACTGGGTTTCGTTCTCTTCTGTGCAAGATACAACTACGCGGCTTTGCGATTCGCCAAACAAGAAGGCATCGGTTCTAACTTCGGCATCGGATGTAATATCGAAACCTAATTTATTGGGCAAAGAGCTTTCAACAAGCGAAAGAAATAAGCCCCCATTCGAAACATCGTGAGCTGCATTAATTAAGCCTTCGTCGATCAATTTCAAAACGGCGTCTTGCAATTTATGCTCAAAATCGAGGTTGAAATCGGGCACCGGACTTGCTTCCACCTTATGGTAAGAAGTAAGGTATTCGGATTGGCCAATATCATTTTTCGATACGCCAAGCAGGTAAATCATATCGCCCTTTTGTTTAAAATCGAGCGTCATAACTTTTGATTTATCTTCAATGAGCCCAAGCATTCCGATGGTTGGTGTGGGATGAACAGGAACTTCGGTTCCGCTAATACTACTTTGATTGTAAAAGCTAACGTTTCCGCCGGTTACAGGGGTTTCGAACTTTTTGCAAGCACGGCTCATGCCCTTAATTGCCCCCACAAACTGCCAGTAAACTTCGGGATTGTAGGGATTGCCAAAATTGAGACAATTGGTAATAGCCAACGGCTTTGCTCCGGAGCAAACCAGATTTCTGGCAGCCTCGCTAACAGCAATGGCTGTTCCAATTTCGGGGTCGGCTTTTACGTAGCGTCCATTACAGTCGACGGTTACGGCCAGAGCACGGTTTGTACCTTTTAAGTTTATTATACCAGCATCAGAAGGTTTGTTTGTCGACATATTTCGTGTGCCCACCATGGAATCGTATTGCTCCATAACCCAACGCCGACTGGCATTATTGGGATGGCTCAACATTGCATCGGCCACCTCTTTCAGGTTTTTCGGTTTTGGTACTTCATCAATTGAAAAATCGAGATATTCTTTGTAATAAGCCGGCTCGCGAAATTCGCGATCGTACTGCGGTGCGCCACCGCCCAGAACAAGTGCTGAAGCCGGCACATCTGCAATTAACTCATCGTTAAAATTAAAAATTAATCGGTCTTCGTTAATAACCTCGCCAATAATTTTGCAATTAAGATCCCATTTTTCGAATATTGCTTCAACCTCTTTTTCGCGTCCTTTCTTCACGCAAATAAGCATGCGTTCCTGACTTTCGGAGAGCAGAATTTCCCATGGCTCCATATTTTGCTGGCGTAGTGGCACTTTATCCAAATCGATGCGCATACCACTTTTTCCTTTTTCAGACATTTCGCTGGTAGAGCAAATAATGCCCGCAGCTCCCATGTCTTGCATTCCAACCACGGCCCCAGATTTGCCAACTTCGAGCGTGGCTTCGAGCAATAGTTTTTCCTGAAATGGATCGCCCACCTGAATGGAGGGAATATCGTTGGCCGAATCGGCAGTAATATCGGCAGAAGCAAATGTAGCCCCGTGAATCCCGTCTTTACCGGTAGCGGAGCCCACAATATAAATCGGGTTTCCTTCGCCTTCGGCTTTGGCGCTAATCATTTCGCCCTTTTTCATAATACCAACACTCATTGCATTAACCAACGGGTTGGTGCTGTAACATTTATCAAACATAACTTCGCCGCCCACTACTGGCACTCCAAAAGCATTGCCATAATCGCCAATACCTTTTACGACACCTTTCATATGCCATTTTGTGCGGTCGACGCTTAAATCACCAAAACGCAGACTATTTAATTGTGCAATGGGGCGTGCACCCATCGTGAAAATATCGCGATTAATTCCACCGACACCGGTTGCAGCTCCCTGATAAGGCTCCACAGCACACGGGTGGTTATGCGATTCTATCTTAAAAGCACAAGCCAAATCTCCTCCTATATCAACTAATCCGGCATTCTCTTCACCGGCGGCGGCGAGAACGGCTTTCCCCTCTTTGGGCAATTTTTTTAGCCATTTAATGGAATTTTTATAGGCTGCATGTTCAGACCACATCACAGAAAAGATGCTTAATTCTGTAAAATTGGGCTCTCTGCCCATGAAGTCTATTATCATTTCATATTCTTCCGGAAGTAATCCCAAAGATTTTACGGTATCTAAATCGACTTGGTTCTGTGCCATTTTGCTTCAATTGTTTGGTTGAAATTACGCACGCAAACTTAATAATTTTTTTTAGACTTCAGAGGTCGTATTCAGAAACATACACTATTTTGAGTGCACCCTTTTAGAAACCTGCAATAAGGTCGATATTCGTTGCACGTACACGATTTCACAATTGATCTTCGCTAAAAAACTAGCGGGCTTAACCTCTTTTCTATGTGCTGAAATCTCTTTACAACGAAGAAAAACGCTATTTTTGCAAAAAAACGATCAAATGGATTTTGTTTTGTCATTGCCCTATCTCGCGCTACTTATTTGGGTTTTACCCAGAATACTATTTATTAAACAAACAGAAATATCGGCTCCGGCAATTCGCATATTATTCACTCTCAAAGCATTTGTTGGCGTGGGACTTATTTTGCTTTACACATATTATTACCCCAAAGGGAGCTCCGATACATTTAACTATTTCCGCGATGGCGAAATTTTATTTAGTACATTATTTCACAATCCAGTGGATTATTTTCGAATGCTAACCGGCATTCAGGGCGACACCCCCCATTTGATGTATTATTATGATGAAATGAACTTCTGGTTAAAAGATTTTAATTACAATTTATTTAATGATAACCGGACGGTAATACGCTTCAACGCACTCCTAATGCCCTTTTCATTTGGTAATATTTACGTGCATACTTACGTGATGAATTTTTTGGCGTTTCTGGGATTGATGGGTATTTACCGCTTTTTCCGGCAAATGCTTCATTTCCCGCAGCTAATTTCTCTTATTGCTGTTGCTTTGCCACCATCGCTACTCTTTTGGGGCTCGGGGTTGCTCAAAGAAGGCATTGTATTGTTTGCACTAGGAATGTTTCTTTTTGGCCTGCAAGGAATCAATACGCACCGTACAAAAATTTTCCCGTGGTTACTTTTGGTCTTATCTGTAGCACTGTTCGGAATTTCAAAATTTTATGTGTTACTGGCATTGATACCGGGAATAATAAGTTGGCAACTGGCCGCAAAACGTAAGATTATTACATATGTTGGCATACACGTTTTGCTTTTAGCAGCTATATTTATTTTGCCGTTGACCGGATTTTTCCCCGACATACCCGACATTATTAGTCGTAAACAAAACGATTTCATCAACTATGCACAATCGTTATCTCACGTAGGCAGCTTAATTGACACACCACGATTATCGTCCGATTTTGTCAGTTTTATGTACAATGCGGTTCGCGGGTTCATTATAACTCTTTTTCGACCTCATGTAGCCGAAGTACATAATGCAGCGATAATTCCCGCGGTAATCGAGAATCTAATAACAATAACACTACTGTTACTATCACTAATTTTCCGCAATAAAAAACAATCTATCAATGCATTGCTTCTTTGTGCTTCATTCACACTTGTACTGTTTTCATTAGCCGGGATGACAACTCCCGTGTTGGGAGCACTTGTACGCTATAAAATACCGGCGCAGCCCTTTTTGTATGCTCTTTTACTATCAAACATTAATTGGCAACAGATCAATGAAAAAATAAAACACAACGCATTGATTAATAACATATTTAAACACATCTCGCAATTTTGCTTCAAATCTCAGCAGCCTACGACATCTACAAAGTAACACATGGAAAAATCATTCTTTAAGGGTTGCCGAAAAATATTCTGCAGCGCTCTTTCAAAAAGAACCATGTGAAATACTAATAGCTACTATTTCCTACAAAAAAAACTAATTGTTCTATTGGTTCTTGCCGGACTTTTTATAGCCTGCAACAAGGCTGAAAAACCGGGTAAAAAAAAAGAAGCAACTAAAGAAAAAACTAAAAAGACAGAAGAAAAAAGGTTGAAATGGAGGCTGTAGAAACAGAAGAGGCAGAAGCCGAAGAAGCATCAGAGGAAGAACAAACAGCTACTCAGGAGGAAGAAACTCAAAGTCAGCTAACTTCTGATGAAGCAAATGAAACAGAAGAAGCTTCCAAAACTGAGAAAAAAGAGAAAACCCAACCGGGTATGAAGTAATCGTAAAAAACATAGTGAAAAAAAGTCTGGATTTGGAATTCAGGCTTTTTTTATTCCCTGAAATTCGTCCTGCACAGTTTAAAGAAAACTCTCAACCAAATAATACAAAACACATTAAATTCTCCTATACGAAAAAAAGATATTTAATTCTATTTTCTGTAGGATTTTCGAAACCATTTTCTACCTTTGTTGCTGATCAATTGGAGTTTAGTATCGTTTTTTTCTAATCAACAGAGGCTCAAAATTTCGTTCAATGAAGTGATCATGGTTTCTGCATTTGAAAAAAACAAATAAGAATAGAAGTATTAATCAAAAAAAGGTAGAAAGACTATGAAGAAGTTATTTTTAATGCTGGCGGTTGCCGGTTTTTTTGTAGCATGCAACACTGCTAACAGCAAAAATGCAGACGAAAAATCAAAGCAGGAAACAACTCAGCAAGCTGATGAAAAAAAATCGGATTGCGATCATGCTAAAGCTGATGAGAAAAAATCGGATTGCGACCATGCTAAAGCTGATGAAGCCAAAAGCCACGACCAGTCAGATTGTGGAACGAAAACGGCAAAAACAACAGAAGCTAAGCACGACGCTGCCGATTGTGGAGCTACAGCTGCTGAGAAAAAAGCTGCTGGATGCGACACCAAAACAACGAAATGTGGTTCAAAAACCACCGAAAAAAAAGAAGACAAAGGCTGAAACAAAGACTCCTTGCTAAAAAACAATTAGCAAACAAAACAAAAAGAGCCTGCCAAACCAACGGATAATACCGAGTTTTGACAGCCTCTTTTCTTTTTGCTGAAAGCTGCAATTTATTATTGCCCCATCGCGCTAGCGTATAAGCTTTCTGTATTTTATTCGTTTTGGAATAATATCGCCACCCAAACGTTTTTTCAAATTTTCCTCATATTCTGTGTATGATCCTTCAAAAAACTTAACATTAGAGTCGCCTTCAAAAGCCAAAATATGGGTACAGATACGATCCAGAAACCACCTATCGTGCGATACAACTACGGCACATCCGGCAAAACTCTGAATACCTTCCTCAAGCGCCCTTAATGTATTTACATCAATATCATTTGTGGGCTCATCGAGCAACAATACGTTGGCTTCGGTTTTTAGCGTCATGGCCAAATGCAATCGGTTACGTTCTCCACCCGACAAAACGCTAATTTTCTTTTGTTGGTCTGACCCGCTGAAATTAAACCGGCTGGTGTATGCTCTGGCATTTATGAATTGACCACCGACTTGAATTTCTTCTTGTTCATCGCTAATTACCTCGTATACTGTTTTATTCGGATCAAGATCTTTGTGTGCTTGATCGACATAGCCTATTTCAACCGTATCGCCAATTTTTATTTCGCCTTCGGTAGGTTGCTCCTCGCCCATTATCATACGAAACAATGTGGTTTTTCCGGCGCCGTTGGGTCCAATAATACCTACAATTCCAGCTTGCGGTAATTCAAAATTAAGGTTATCGAACAATAACCTGTCATCGAAGGCTTTAGCCAGATCTATTCCTTTAATTACTTCAGCCCCCAAACGTGGTCCGTTTGGAATAGGAATTTCAATTTTCTGTTCTTTTTGCTTAATATCTTGTTCCAGCATAGCCTCGTAGCTATTCAAACGGGCTTTTCCCTTACTCTGACGGCCTTTAGCCCCTTTCCGAACCCATTCCAGTTCGTTTTTCAAGGCACGCTGGCGTTTGCTTTCATGTTTTTCTTCTTGCTGCAAGCGATTCATTTTCTGCTCCAGCCATGACGAATAATTTCCTTTGAAAGGAAGACCTTCGCCACGGTCGAGCTCCAGAATCCAGCCAGCAACGTTGTCCAGAAAATACCTATCGTGCGTTACAGCTATCACTGTACCACTGTATTGTTGTAAATGTTGCTCTAACCAATGTACCGATTCGGCATCGAGGTGGTTAGTGGGCTCATCGAGTAATAAAATATCGGGCTGCTTCAATAACAAACGAACCAAAGCTACACGCCGGCGCTCTCCTCCCGAAAGGATGTTCACAGGGGTATCGCCGGGTGGTGTGCGCAAGGCGCTCATTGCGAGCTCCAGTTTCGATTCCAGATCCCACGCTTCGGTCTGGTCGAGTTTTTCCTGTACTTGCCCCTGGCGCTGAATAAGTTTATCCATTTTCTCAGGATCGTTCATTACCTCCTCATCCATAAAAGAGGCATTAATTTTCTCATACTCTTCTAAAAGATCGACCGTTTCCTGCGCACCTTCTTTTACGATATCCATTACCGTTTTTTGCTCATCGAGCTCGGGCTCCTGCGGCAAAAAGCCAACCGAATACCCGGGCGAGAAATGTACTTCGCCCTCGTACTCATTATCCAACCCCGCTATAATGCGCAACACCGTCGATTTTCCTGCCCCATTTAATCCGAGGATACCAATTTTGGCTCCGTAGAAAAACGACAGGTAAATATCTTTCAAAATAACCTTTCCTTGCGGTGTTTGCTTACTTAAATTCACCATGGAAAAAATAACCTTCTTATCGTCCGACATAGTTTTCGTTTTTTCTGCAAAAGTAATGAATTATAGGAACTTTCGACAATTCGGGAAGCTTTACCGGATAAAAAAACAACCATTCACCGTTTTTCGTGTTGTGTCTACTATAAAATCTTGTTTTATGCAGGAAACTTTATCAATACCAATGCTATAATTACAAAAAACAGTATCTTTATTCCTACATCACAACCACGCATATCATCCTGATTACACACCACTAAACCTTAAAAAAAACACAATGAGTCGAGCACTAATTATTCTACTGTCATCATTACTTTTCATCGGTTGCGGAGACCGAAAAAATAATTCAGAAAAACAAAAAAAGGCAGACGAGGTATCCATTAATTTTGATACAGAGACAGGAATCCCCGAGTTTTCTGCCATTACAGAAGATCCCACAGAATTAGTTTACAATTTTGTAACGAACGATTCGGCACATCTAAAAATGGATTACAATCTGAACATGGAGTTTATGGGACAAAAAATGCCTATTACCATGCAAATGGAAAGCAAGTATTTTGTTACCAACGTAACGGACAAGCTTGGCCATTTAACGCTTCAATTTACGCGCATTGCTATGCAAATGAATGGACCACAGGTCATCAACTACGATTCCGACACAGATAGCGACCCCATGGGCAGCATGTTAGGCCGGTCGCTTTCGCCACTATTGAATAATCCTGTTAGCGCAGTAATTAGTCCGAAAGGGAAAATTATAGAAACATCTATCAATTCGCTTTTACAAGGCTTCGACACCGTTGAAGCATCGCAAATTCGCGAGCAAATTTCCAGCGCCGCCGATCAGTTTATTCAAAACACCTTCATTCCATTTCCAAAAAATGCAGTTGCACCCGGATCTACCTACTCCGCAGGGACGGAAACATCATCTGCGGCCAATCTGGAATTTACAAAAGACATTCATTATAAAGTAAAAAGCATCAGTAAAAACAAACGATACATAGTTATTGAGCCATCGGGAATACTTGAGCTGAATGCCGAAAAAGAAGGAATAAAAACCGTTCCCGGAAGTAACATCATACATGGATGGGTGCTTTTTGATATGCAGCGTAGCTTTATTATCCAATCTGATTTACATATGGAAATGACCGTTATGACAAAACAAATGGGACAGGACATGAAAATTAAGCTGAGTATCGACATTAAAATGAAGATGAAATAATTTCAGAGAACAAACGCATCTGCAACCCATTTCCAGGAACTATTTTTAATTTATAAGATTATGAAAAAAACATTAAAGCTTTTACTACTGCTGCTAATTGCAACTCCTCTAATATTCCAATCCTGCGTTGAAGAAAATGATGACGAAGCAAAACTGGAAATATTTGTTCAAGCAGATGGAACATCCATATATGGAGCCATGGTAAAACTTTACTTGAATGAAGAGGACTTTAAAGCCCAAAACGAGAATCACACAAATGAAAAAAAAACAGACTTGCTTGGATATGCCATGTTTACAGGACTTTCAGCAAGACAATACTACATTAGTGTAACCTACGACGGAGTTAATGAAAACTACGATAATCTTAACAGCGGATACGATTTGGTGACACCCCAACCAGGGGCGCGATTAAATGAAACTATCGATATTCAGCTTGCCACAAAACTCATAGTTACAGTTAAAGATCTAGCTAATATGGGTGTTTCAGATGTCATTGTAAAACTTTACGAATCTGAATCCGACATGCTCAATGCAACTGATTCTATAATCACAAAACACACCACTTCAAGCGGGAAAGCCGAGTTTTCGCATTTATTTACACAAGAGTACTTTTACTCCGTAACCATTGATGACGTAACCACTAATTACACTACCGAAGGTCCACTTATCGCCTCTACAAATTATATATTGAACATCACATATGATCCAAACAATTCGGCATTGGTAGTTAAAGTATTCGACAACGAAACATCGAGTACCATTGAAGGTGCGGTTGTAACCCTTTACGATACAGAAGAGGCATGGCGTAACAGAAAACCAGAAGCCAGTATTGAGAATAATAACTTAATAACCGACGAAAATGGCGAAGCTCTGTTCTATAATCTGGGCGAAAAGCAGTATTACATCAGTGCTCGTTTTGAAGACGAAAATAGCAGTCTCGATAATAACACCGGGCTGCATTACATGGAAAGCCCCACAGTAATTGGAGAATCAACACAAGTAAATATAGGCATAAAAGCCTCCACAAAGTTGGAAATCACTGTACAAGACACGAGTGAAAATCCCATTTCAGGAGCTGAAATAAAGCTATACAATAACCAAACAGACATTGAGAACGAAGAAAATATAATTGATTCAGTACAGACAACTTCAAGTAGTGGAATTGCACTTTTCGATCATTTATTCCCACAAGTGTACTACTTTTCAGTATCAGCCGATGGAGAAACAATGAATTACGACACTGAAATTCCACTAACAGAATCAACTATAAATCAAATAACCCTACGCATCGGACAAAACACAGAAAAAGGCAATACCAACGCCAAAGCGATTGCAGATGTAAAATCGAAAAAACGATTGACAAAAGTAGCTAACGGACGCTAATTTGCGCATGTAACAAAAAAACAATGCCTTGCTTTTAAAGCAGGGCATTGTTTTTTTTGCCGATACAATTTTTCGGAATAAAATTGATATTTACAGCTGAATTGGGTTTCTTTGCGTTGCTATACAAAAACAGATCAATGGATTTTTAACCCACGGAAAACACATTTCCAAAGGCACAACAGGCGGAAGAGAATCAAAAAGCATCCGCTTAAAGCATTTAATATCAACTGAAAATTAAAAATTGTGAATACAATAATCGGAGTAATAGGCAGTGGTAGCTGGGGAACAGCACTGGTAGATTTGTTTTTGAAAAACGGGTACCACGTTAACTGGTTTGTTCGGACACAGGAAACACGTGAGTACATTTACGCTCATGGACATAATCCTACGTATTTGCCCTCGACAAGTTTAAATTTAGATAAATTAAGAGTCACGGTAAAAATTGATGACTTAATAGAAGCCTCAACGCTCCTTGTGCTAGTGGTCCCCTCAGCTTTTTTGCACGGAGTGCTGGCAAAATCGACAGCATCTTTGAAAGAAAAAATTGTAGTGTCGGCCATTAAGGGAATAATTCCTGAAACAAACGACATTATAGCCGATTACCTGCTCAAAGAATTCCAAGTGCCTCGTGACCACTTTGCCATGATTGCCGGCCCGAGCCACGCAGAAGAGGTTGCTTCGGAAAAACTCACTTACCTTACAGTTGCCTCCGAAAATGTTGATGTGGCGAAAAAGGTATCCGAACTAATTCAAAGCTACTACATTAAAGTAAATATTTCGCACGATATTGTAGGAGCAGAATTTGCTGCCGTGGCGAAAAACGTGTATGCCATTGCTGCCGGAGTTTTTCATGGCCTCGGTTATGGCGACAATTTTCAGGCGGTGCTGTTTTGCAATGCCGCACGCGAAATGCGTACTTTTATGAACCGTGTATGCAGGGTAAATGCAGATATTATTGATTCGGCCTACATGGGCGATTTACTAGTGACAATGTACTCACAATACAGCCGAAACCGCAACTTTGGAACCATGATTGGCAAAGGATACAGCGTGAAATACGCCCGAATGGAAATGATACAAATTGCTGAAGGATATTACGGGGCAAAAGGAATTGCCCATTTTATGGATCTTCTCGGACTCGAACTTCCCATTGCCAGGGCTGTGCACGATGTACTATACGAAAAACAATCGGCTAAACGGGTATTTGCCAAATTAGCCGACGAATTCACGTAGGGTTGAACGCAATAAAACCAGGCAATAACTCACTAAATTCGTAACATTTGACCAACTCACAGACGAGTATTTTCAAACCAATCTACAACAACGATCAATAAAGTAATCCAAAATCAATGCAGTATGAGAATTGCACTATTAATTATCATCGCCCTTCTTCTCAGCGGATGCTGCCATAAAGATCCTGTTGAAGATGAAAGTTACTCACTAACCGATGCCGAGCGGAGAATAATTCCTTACGACGAAAAAGATAGCATTCCATTTATTCACTCGGCAGGGTATGAATTTCCATTTGTAGTTACAAGTGTAGCCCACTATACCAAAAATGAATATGATTTTTGCGAATGGAATTGCTGCCCATCGCACTATTACACCTACGAAGTACATTCGGCTATGCTTTTGTCTGATTACCCCGAACTTTTCATTACACTCACTACATCTGCACAAACAAAACATTACGAAACAGCATACATTGCCATTGGAGTAAACAATAAATACCGGGTCGATTTTGCCATCGACTCTCTGGGCCAGCTCGTGGTAGACGAATACACCCAATTTTACGATACCTTGTCGGTAAATGAACACACATACTACAATGTATACGAAAAACCGTTCAATTTGTACTACTCAGACACCGACAGCACAGTCAATAAACCAGAGTCGATATTATTAGGATCAGCAGGAATTATTCAAATCAAAACAACGCGTGATGAAACGTATTCAATTAATCAGTAAAACGGCTAGGCAATCAATAGTCGCAGTTTTATTGCTTTTTGTACTACTTGCAGGTTGCGGCGACAAAATTAAAGGTACGTTTTATCTTTCTGAGAAGGCAAAAATGTACACTATCGACACAACAATAACAAGTTTTACAATGATTGATGATGTGGGAATAACAGAAGATTTTGTAATGGATCGGCATACGTGGTACACTCAGCATCACTATTTTAATAACTGGGGCGTTGATGGTGATGCAAAAGGAGAAGTATTTGGAATAGCCTTTAACTCGACCATTAACAACTACTTTTTTACTTACGTACTTCGCGCCGACGAAACGTTCAGTACGCTGGAAATTGAATGGGTGCAAAAAGATATGTTTACTTTAAATCTTGATTCCGAAAAAATTATTAGCGGGAAAAATGCCCACATCAGTTTTTTAGACTCCCTGCAAGTAAACCAGAAAACATACAAAAATGTAATAATGGTTGATTACCGCCATATGTCGGGCGAAACACACAACAAAACACCCGTGGTTTCTTACTTTTCTGCCCATTACGGACTTATTAAACTCATCAGAAAAGATGGCATCGTATCCACCCGATTGTACGAAGAACTACCCACAGGCCAAGACCAGAGCAAAAATCACTAACAGAAGCTTTTCACATGATAAACGCATGGTTTTGCGCCAGAAAGTCCCAAAATCGTACGTATTTTTTTATTTTATCAATGCCAAAATGAATGGCACACTGCTTTTGGTTTAAATTTCCATCAGTGTATTTTGGTCTACCATAATGAAACCCAAATTGAGCGATTTTCGCTCACGATAAAAAAATTATAGGGTTTTTACCTCACCTGTTCGGTGAAAACCGACAATTTCTAAATCGGAATTAAATCTAAGTAAAGAACCGTTGGTTGCAAAATCACTAGTGATAACCCAACTATTTGCCAGCACGAAAACCACCTGTTTTTTGGTGTGCCCAGTAATAAAACTTCAAGAACAAGGCTTGTTCATTTTGAAAATCAAGGCGTTTACTTTCGTAAATAACTGTTTTCAAAATGAACATAACGCAGT
>JAQICA010000209.1 GCA_027858775.1 Salinivirgaceae bacterium
ATCAAGTCAACTTTCAGGAATCCTGAATAAACCTTCAGGAATTTCACTTCTCTGTTTACTTTGTCGCTCATTGTTCTGTTTTTATTACGTTTAATTATTGTTTGCTCAGCAAATTGAAAACATGACGCAAAGGGAAAAAAAAAGTTACAAATACGCAGCAAAATAAACGTTTGTGGAGTTCCAGTTTCACACAAAGGCACAATCTCATTTCAAAAAAGAAGAGAACTGAAAAGGAGCCATTTCCATATCGCAAAAAAGCAGTTTTGATATATGAGTATTTATATAATATGAATACTAAAAATTGATATTCAGGTGATTTGCTAACACTCCTTAAGAAGAACCTGAAAGAAACCCGTCAAATAATTCAGAATACTTATCTTTGGGTTGCTTATGAATATTCAACTGCAAAATATCAGGGTTGCATTTGCTGACCAGCTGCTTTTTAGAGATTTGTCCATGGAAGTACAATCCGGGGAAAAGGTTTGGCTGAATGCACCTTCAGGAAAAGGCAAGTCGACAATTCTTAAGTTGATTTTTGGCTTTTTACAGCCCGATAAAGGAGGTGTGTTGTTGAACAATACTGACATAAAAGCTGAAAATATCGAAAGTTTCCGGCTCAAAATGGGATATATTGCCCAATCGGCTCCACTGCCAAAGGGCAAACTTGATGATGTGCTATCCGAAATTGCTTCGTTTAAAGGCAATGAGCACCTGGAAATAGACAGAGAAGCTATTGTAAAAGCTATTGAACGTTTTCATATGCCCGCTGCAACATTGGAGAAGCACACAACAGAACTCTCCGGTGGCGAACGTCAACGTGTTTGTTTCGCTTTGCTAACCCTTTTGAAGCGCAAAGTATGGCTGCTCGATGAAATTACCAGTGGCCTTGATTTGGCCAACAGCGAATTGATTTTAAGGGAAGTGGAGGAAACCGATGCAACAGTTTTAATCACTGCACATGATGATGTTTGGGGCAAAATTAACCTAAAAAAAATCACTCTGCATGAATAACCCAACAGCTGATATCGGTTTATGGGCCATGGTGTTTGCCATGTTACTGGTTGTGCCGCCACTTTTTATTGCGCGATGGCTGAAATTGAGAAAAACAAAACAAATTCTCATTTCTACTGCACGCATGGGAGTACAGCTGGCATTTGTCGGAGTTTATCTCCACTACATTTTCGATCTCAATAATGTCTGGATAAACATAGCATATTTGCTGCTAATGAGTGTAGTTGCGTCGTTTTCTGCTATGAAATCATGCGAATTGCGCTGGAGGATATTTTTCAACCGGTTTTTTGCAGCTTCTGTAATGCCCATGCTGGTTCTGGTTTTATATTTCGACTGGTTAATTATTGATTTACAGGACTTATTTGATGCCCGTTACCTGATTCCCATCGGGGGTATGTTGTTGGGCAATACTTTAAAAGCCAATGTGATTGGTGCTGATCGCTTTTTTTCCTCACTGAAATCTGACCGCGAAACCTACGAATCTATGATTTCCTTTGGCGCATCGAAAAACCAGGCTTTACGTCCGTTTTACCGCGAATCTGTTAAGGCTGCCATCAATCCCATTTTAGCAACCATGGCAACAGTCGGGCTGGTATCACTTCCCGGTATGATGACCGGGCAAATTCTGGGCGGCTCTCTACCGGTAACAGCCATCAAATATCAAATTGCTATAATGACAGCTATTTTTTGCAACAACTTTTTAACCGTGTTGCTGGCACTCAGGTTTACTGCGCCTGTTGCATTCGATGGGTTTGGAAATTTGCGGAAAGATATTTTTACGCGATAGAATCTCATTTAGCAGCAGCTCTTTTTCGCCCACATCGTTGATGCGATATTCCTTTCTGTTTTCTATAAACAGGGCTTTTATCTTCCTACTGTATTTTACCTTACTGTGCCTAAGGTCGATGCAGATGACTTCCCATTATAATCGATCATAATATCATCAGCCACTGTGTGCCCGGTCGCAATTTATTTGGTTTGAACAGAGATATTTCAAAGCTCCTGACCACTGTTTTCGGATCAGTTGAAAAAGTTGGGGGTTTTAGTTTTTAAAATTTGGCAATGCTCATTGTTGCGATTTAAAGTTTGGGAATAAAATTGTCGTGTAAGGGGTATTAAGGGCTTCCATCTTCACTTTTGTTTTGACATTAAAGCGAAGCAAAAATTAAGTCCAGCCAGCTAGCAGATTTGTGAGGGTGAGGGCGGCAAAAAAGTACCGCTACCAACTAAAAACACTAGTGTCATGTCAAGTATGGAATGACGGGTAAGTTGAAGATATTTTTGTTTTTAGCAAGACAAAAAATGAGCGCATAGCAGCGTTCTGTAAACATTTTTTAACGCAGATAAAAATAAAAAGATCAATACTTGGCCCGTCAGATTATGCTTGACATGACACTAAGGCTTTGTAGGTCTTTTCAACTATATATATGTTCTTTTCCTTAATGAAAAGAACCAAAAATCAAGACTTAGTTTCTTTCGCGACCTTCTTAGCTTTTACAAGCGGAAAACCCCGACATAGTGAAGCTTTCCAATTTATTGGAATTAGCTGAACATGATCGGGGCGGAATTAAAAGAACTCACGGATGCAATTATCGATAATTCTTCTCATCGCAAGTCCATCCGCATCCGCTCAAACAGCTTTTAATTCAGCGATTGCTTCAAGCTAGAAGGTACCCGCAAAAGAAACTTATGTCAATCCCTAAACTCATGGTAAATAAGGCACTATTGAGTAAGTACCCCCATGCGGGCTGGCCTGATCAAATTGGCGGGCTAGCGTAGGGGTGAATGTTCAATCAATATATTCCGCATAAATCGTATCATTTTCATGAAAAAAATAGAAACCACTATTTAACGGGAAAACTCTCGCTGAATGCAGTGTTTGTTCTACTCCCATGTCGCCACCACCAAATGCAGCATATTTATAGTAGATTTCTATTCTATTTTGGTCAACAAATAAAAACGTTGAATTATCATACGAATTGACATATTTTGCTTTTTGCTGGCCAAAAGCATTCATACTTATCAACAATACAATAAAGATAAATTTTATCCTTTTCATAAACTAATACGGTAAATTCAACAAATTAGGTTAAGGTGATTGACTCCACTTCTTCTTTTTTTATAGTTCGTACAAACATAAAGATTATATTCTGTTTATTGTTTCATGATTGGATGATGGATTTTTTTTCGGCTTTATACATACAGTTCAATGGTACTGTAAAGCCGAAACTTGAGGATTCGATTTTGGTAACCATTCCCGAAGAACCATAATGCCATACTCCCTAAACCTTCACACGAAAACCAATCATTGTGATATCGTCGAGTTGCCCGTTTTTATTGATGGCATCGTTCATTAGTTCTTGCAACGACCGATGTTGCTCGCTAAGGCTTTTACCACGTAAGGAGTAGATAATTTCACGCAAACGCCGTTTACCTAAAATATAGCCATCTTTACCAACAGCCATATCTTTATACCCATCAGATGCGAGGTAGAAGCATTGTTTTCCGGCCAGGTCTACTTCGTGAGATGTGTATTTATAATCTTCAACAGATGATATGTAGCCAATGCTTTGGCGATCTCCTTTAATTTGAATAATCTCTTCGTCTGTTGTATACAATAAACTTTGCATGGCACCGGAAAACTGCATAGTGCGCCTGGCAGCATTTACATAGCAGAACGATGCATCGAGGCCGTCATCTGAAGCACCATCGTGGTTACCTTGTTGGCGGAGCATTTTCCTGATCTCTTTATTGAGTAACTGAAGGAGTGCGGCAGGATTTTTTGCCGTATCGTCGTTAATAAGTTTTGTAAGTGCTGCATAGGAAATTACCGTCATGAGCGCACCGGGCACACCATGTCCGGTACAATCAATAACTCCTATCAAGAAATTATCGCCATACTCTGAGTACCAATAAAAGTCGCCTCCAACAGGATCGCGCGGTTTATAAATAACAAATGAATCGATATATTGCCCTTTAATCTCTTCTTGCAACAAGAGCATGGAAGATTGTATACGGCTGGCATAGCGAATACTGGCTGTTATTTCGCGGTTATGTTTCTCAATTTGATTTTGTGCATTTTTCAGCGATGAAATATCAGCATAAATCACCACATACTTCGTCACACTATCATGATCGCCGACAATTGGCGTAAGGGTAGCTTGCAACCAAATTTGTTCACCATCATTGCGTTCAAATATCGACGAAAAGGTTACAGGTTTTTTCCGGTCGCGGCATTGCTGCAAAAAGTCGAGGGTATTTTCATTTCTGTAAATAAAAAACAAGTTGGGGCCTTTGGTATCGATAAGTTCGCGCAGGGTATAGCCCAATAAATTTGTGTACCCTTCATTTATCCATTCAATATTCCCCCTGCTATCTGCAATTAGCACCCCATTTTGCGTCTCCGATGCAACAATAGACAATCGCTCAAGTTGCAAGTTTACTTTATTCAGATAATCGCGTTGCGATTGAATCTCCTCTTTTTGTGTTAAAATTTCGCGTGTACGATCGCGCACCATTGTTTCAAGCGTATCTTTTTGTTGTTTCAATCGGCCGATGCGCCATCGAATAAACCCATATACACCGCCAATAATAAATAGTAGTGCCGCTAACTGAAAGAATATGGTTTGCCACCATGGCGTTTTTATTCGGAAAGAATAGCTAACCGGATCTGACCACACATGGTCGCTATTTTCGGCCTTTACCTGAAAAGTGTATTCACCCGGAGACAAATTTGAGTAGGTTGCTATTGTATTTTTTGTAGGAAAATTCCATTCCGTTTCATAGCCTAAAAGACGATACCGATACCGTGTATCATGTGGTTTTTTCCATTCAATACCAAGATATTGAAATGTTATATGATTTTGATAATGAGACAGAACCAAGCCATCAGGAATATGATAATCCCCAACTAACCTATCGAAGTAGACTCCTGTTTCAGATTTACCCCGGTTGGCAAGCTCGTGCTCCACTTCTTCCCAGTTAAAAGACTGTAATGAAATATTAATGTCTTTAATATGCATCACAGGACTTGTGGTATCGGCAATACGATTATTGGGATTAAAAGCGGTTAGGTGCTTTCCGGTGGCAATCCACATTGCTCCCCGCTTACCCTCTATGGAGGAAAATTGCGTACCAACGCAATCGGAACCTGTAAAACCATCTTCAATACCGTAATTTATAACTGCATACTCCCGCCCATCGATTCGAATGGTTGTTTCGGCAGTTATAGAATCTTTGGTCACTTCCAGAAAATCTTTTTCAGGATAGCTCGGCTCACTAGCTGTAAGTGGTTTAAGTTGTGTTAACCCATTTTCGCTTCCAATAAACACACTCCCCGAAGAGTGGGAACGAATCCAGTAAATAATATTTGTCGGCAATGCCATTTTCCGATCGAGCACTTCAAATGTACTTCCATTATAAACAAAAATACCCTCACCGTTTGTTGAGAACCACAAATAACCATCGGAATCTTCAAAAACATTGGTTACTCTATGCGCCCAAAAATTGGTCGTATTATGGTAATGGATAATATTATTATAGCTTATTTTATAAATTCCATCGCCCCAGGTTGTAGCCCAAATGTTACCTTTTGAGTCTTCGTACAACGAAAGAATGATAGATTCGGTAAGGGGCAATTGATAAAATCGCTGGCCATCGAATTTTAAAATTCCACTTTTGGCCGTTCCAATCCATAATACCCCATTCCGTGCTGCAAGTAGGGACCAATAATGGTCATCGGGTAAACCACCTCCTGTTTCGTATACAGAAAAGTATTCTCCATCGAACTTCCAGAGTCCTTCGCCGCCGGTGGCAAACCACAGATCGTTGTACCGATCGAACAACATGCTCCAGACAACACTTTCCGAAAAGCCTTGCGGCTTATGGTAATGAACGACTTTAGCATTTTCGTGAAAGAAAAATCCGTCATCGTACGTACCAAACCAAACCCTTCCTTCGGCACACATTGCCATTGCCGGTACAATATTGGATGGCAAACCCTGCTCCTTGCCCAAATGTAAAAACGAGTATCCGTCATACTTGTTGAGGCCTCCTCCCCAAGTTCCCAACCAATAAACACCACTATCGTCTTTTAAAATGGCCAGAATTTGATTTGTACTCAGTCCATGATTTGTATTCAAATACGTAACCCCATCTTTGGCTATACGCACAAAACCAACATCAGTACCCAACATCAGATCATTATCATTATCAAAATACACTTTTTTGATGTTCGGATCGGGCAATCCCTGCGCCACTGTGTATCGAATAAGAGTAGAATCTGTTTGGATATCGAGTCCTTTGTCGTAGGCAATGGCTACATCCCCTTGCTTATTGCCATCAATATCGAGAACCCGATTGCTTAACAAACCTTCACTTTTTGTTCTGTGGTACAACTTATTCTGGTCAAAAACATATAAACCATTGCGATGTGTGCCAATCCAAATTCTTCCGGAATAATCTTCATATAGTGATGTTACAAAGTTGCCCATTCCTACAGCTTCATCCCAAACAACGAACTGCTCACCATCAAATAAATTTAAACCCCCATCATTTGTAGCAACCCACACAATGCCATTACGGGCTACAAGCACATCGCTAATGTAATTACTACTCAAACCATCTTCAATGGTAAAATTCAGGAAACCAAATCGATTAAAAAAGGACAAACCTTTATGTGTACCAAACCATAAATTATCCGACTCATCTGTATCAATAGCGAGCACAATATCATCGGCTAAGCCACTATTTTCATTATACACTTCGAAATGCGCACCATCGAAGCGGCAAACTCCGCCTCCATTGGTGGCAGCCCAAATAAAGCCGCCTTTATCTTGATGAATATCGTAAATGTAGCTATTGCTCAAGCCTTGCTCTACATCGAAATATTTGATATCAACCACCGCATTGTCTTTAAACCGTGGCTGAAGTGCTTCTACTTTTCGAACATTATTCGCCATTTTCCGATGTGCTTCTTTATCGAACAATTCTCCATCGAGTATTTCCATAGAAACACGCTGCTTTACCAACATACTATCGGGTATAATAAGCGTATCTGCCGCTTGCAACGAATAAACTTCGGGAACTTGAATATTGGCTTCTGCAAATGAGGTAGTTTGTGCAGGAGTTGGATGTTTAGCTGTCGGATCTGTTCTCAGTATGACGGGACCTTTAAATGGAATCGAATCGGGCTGCCCAACCGGAATTCGAGCAGGCTCAACCACCGGTAATATCCGAAATTTCATAGCTGCCGGCAAGGTATCCTGCGACAGCAGATCCATACCCATACACAGAAACAAAATGGCTAACCAAACTCTTATCATAGTTCAAAAATAGTGTTTTTAACTCAACAAAAATACAAACCTACGCCAAAAATAGTGCTCAATTTGGTTAACAGATTGCAGATACACTTTAATAAATGGAAAGGCATTCAAGCAAATCGGCATTATTATCGATAATTTTAAATTTCAACAATCATACTTCCGTAAATAACAAGTGGAACTTGAAATAGAGGGGGTCAACATCCGTTGCAATGGCATGCTATTCTAATCTCTAAAAACACCAAATTAAAGCTTCCATAAGTGGGGTCAGCTTAGTCCGGAATATCCTTCCTAAAGCTTTTTCACTACCTTTAAGCTGCTCAACGTAGGTAAAAATAAACTGAAGACAACTTTTTTACAATTCAGTTGCTGAGTATTTGCCCCATGTTTAATCACCATTGAATCCACAGGAACTTGATTCAAAGTGATTGGTTAATAAACGCCCTTCTAAGCTCGGTGTAGGGGTTAGTATATGCAAATTAAGGCAATGCGGACTTAAAGCTCAAACCGTTACTATTATGAAGCAAACCACAAACCTTAAATCTATAACGATCTCGCCTATTTGGTATATACATTATTTTTGGTAGTAATTTTGTCCGGATATATCTCTACTACTTTTCCATCCTTAGAAACTATAATTGGAGTTTTCTTATACTTCTTAAACTCAATCAGTTTCTTGTATGCTCGTTCTAATCCCTCTATTATTTTATCACTATTGTCCATGTCAAGTTTATTCATAAGTTTTTAATAAAGCATTCCACATATCTGCATTGTTCAAAATCTTTCCGGTACTATTTTTACGAGCAATTAATTCATAAGGTTCTCCAGAATTATCAATGAACATCCATTCGTCAACAATAGATTCAAATATGCCAAAAAAATTCTTCAATCCATTTTTATAGCGCCTTCTAATCACATCTTCTGGAATATTATGGCCGCCTTCTTTGACACGAGTCTCAACCCTTTTTACTGCCAAATCAGAATTCCGTAGCCAAAAGAAAAATAAAGTTGTATGGTATCCATTCTCTTTAGCTTTTCGTAGCTAAAGTTGTTTCAAAAGCAAAATCTTGTCCTTTTGAAATGAACCTATTAATTCTATCAAGCATAAGTCTGCCTGCTTGAATTGCAGCTGAATCAGGATGAAAACGAGAAAGTCCTTTTGCAATTTCATCAGCATTTACAAATTCTTCACAATTCAATATCTCTGGAAGAATTGTATAAGAAGCTGTTGTTTTTCCTGTTCCATTACAACCTGATATGATAAATAGTCTTTTCAAGTTATTCCGTTTTTTGACAAATTTAATTCTTTTGGTTGTTTGATGCTAATTCGGATCGCTTTTTCTCATTATCCACAAGACTAAATTACTTGCCATTAATTCTCTATTTCATCCCTCCGGCGAAAACCAATATTAGGCCCTCCGTTTTTTGTAAACGCCTACAAAACAGCAGATTTTTGGCGATTATGTTTCAAATGTAACAAAATTTAGCGAACGCTGTTTGTATGGACGGTATTTCTCCCAAATCAAGTTTCGGAATTAAAAAGATTTCCGAAACGTTTTTTGTCGTAAAGCATTCTCAAGATTTCCGAAATGATGCCGGAGGCATCAAACGCTTATAGAAAACAACAATGAAAATGGGAAGCCGACTCTGGAATCGTACGTTTGGCTGTTTTCCAAATGGGGTTAATGTTCGCCCCCTTCCGGGGTCATTTTTCGGCTGTGTTTATCGTTTCTAATCTCAGGCTATCACTGGTATTTTCAATGCACACATGTCAATTTGTCATGATTAAATACTTAAATTCAGTCAAAATAACATACGAATTCTGAAGAAAGACCATTGGCAGGTATTTTGATCAAACAAAAGAAAAAACGGAGGACCCACAAAATGGAATTTGACAAACTAACCATAAAATCGCAGGAAGCAGTGCAAGAAGCACTCACACTTGCAACTACCAACGGACAACAAGCCGTGGAAAACGGTCACATATTAAAAGCACTCATCAACAAAAGTGAGTCGACAATAGCATTTTTGACCGGGAAATCGGGATCCAACCTGAATCAAATAAAACAGGTAAACGATCAAATATTGGCTTCATATCCCAAAATACAGAACGAAGCACAACCGTATCTTTCCAATGATGCACAACAAACACTAAACAAAGCATTTACTATTGCAAACAAACTCAGCGATGAGTACGTGGCCATTGAACATATTTTTGCGGCCATGGCATCGGGTAAAGATCAGGTAAGCCAAATGCTAAAAGATAGCGGGTTAAAAGAAAGCGATCTAACCAAAGCCATTCAGGAACTTCATAAAGGCGAAAACATTAAAAGTCAGACTGCCGAAGACACCTATCAGGCACTTAGTCGTTTTGCTATCGATTTGAACAAAATGGCATCGGAAGGAAAACTCGATCCGGTAATTGGCCGCGACGAGGAAATTCGCCGCATTCTACAGGTGCTCACGCGCCGCACTAAAAACAATCCGGTGCTAATTGGCGATCCGGGTGTTGGTAAAACAGCCATAGCCGAAGGATTGGCTCACAGAATAGTAAAAGGCGATGTACCCGAAAATCTAAAATCAAAACGAATTTATTCGCTAGACATGGGGGCGCTAATTGCTGGTGCAAAATACAAGGGTGAATTTGAAGAACGCCTGAAAAGCGTGGTGAAAGAAGTTGTAGGATCTGACGGCGAAGTCGTGCTTTTTATCGATGAGATACACACCCTTGTGGGTGCCGGAAAAAGTGAAGGTGCCATGGATGCAGCCAATATTCTTAAACCCGCTTTGGCGCGGGGCGAGTTGCGGGCCATTGGTGCCACGACACAAAATGAATTTCAAAAGTTTTTTGAGAAAGATAAAGCGCTGGAGCGCAGGTTTCAGAAGGTACTTGTGGATGAGCCCGACCGGCTGAGTTCACTGGCTATTTTACGCGGTCTGCGGGAACGCTACGAAACCCACCACAAGGTGCGAATAAAAGACGATGCAATAATTGCAGCCGTAGATTTATCGACTCGCTACATCACCGATCGGTTTCTGCCCGATAAGGCCATTGACCTGATTGACGAAGCTGCATCGCGATTACGTATCGAGATAAACTCGGTTCCCGAAGAAATCGACAATATTGAGCGCCAAATTATGCAGCTGGAGGTGGAACGCGAGGCAATGAAACGCGAAAAAAACAAGACTCGCATGCACGAAATTGATGAGAAACTTGCAAACCTGCGGCAAAACCTGAGTGGACGCAGAGCGAAATGGCAAAACGAACGCGACCTGATAGAATCGTTACAACAAAACAAAAAGGCCATTGAAGACTATAAGTTTCAGGCAGAAAAAGCAGAACGCGAAGGCAACTATGGACTAGTAGCAGAAATTCGGTACGGAAAAATTAAAGAAACCGAGGAGCAAATAAAAGCAATTCAACAAAAGCTGGCCGATGCGCAAAGCGAGAGCCCAATGATTAAGGAAGAGGTAGATGCTGAAGATATTGCCGATATTGTATCGCGATGGACAGGCATTCCGGTATCGAAAATGCTCAGCGGCGAACGCGAAAAGCTGATGAAGCTCGAAGAAAAGCTCCATAAACGTGTAGTAGGGCAACACGATGCTATTGTGGCTGTTGCCGATGCAGTACGTCGAAGTCGCGCCGGGCTACAAGATCAGAATCGCCCGATTGGCTCATTTATATTTTTGGGCACCACAGGTGTGGGAAAAACAGAACTGGCAAGAGCCTTAGCCGAAGACTTGTTCGACGATGAGAACCAAATGACGCGCATCGACATGTCGGAGTACCAAGAGCGACACTCTGTATCGCGCTTAGTGGGAGCTCCTCCGGGATACGTAGGCTACGACGAAGGCGGACAGCTAACCGAAGCCGTTAGACGCAAACCGTATTCCGTTGTGCTGCTGGACGAGGTGGAAAAAGCACACCCCGACGTGTTCAATATTCTGCTGCAAGTGCTCGACGATGGACGCCTGACAGACAACAAGGGACGAACAGTCGATTTCAAGAACACCATTATTATTATGACCTCGAATACCGGGTCTGATATTATACAGGAAAACTACAAGCAGCTTGTGGAAGGAACAGACGATGAAGTGTTTGAGAAAACCCGCACGCAAGTTTTTGAGCGCATGAGGCAAACCATACGACCGGAGTTTCTGAACCGTATTGATGAAATTATTATGTTTTCGCCGCTCACACTAGAGCAAATTAGCGACATTGTGAAACTTCAGTTTAATCAGTTGCAAAAACGGTTAATGGAAAGTAATATTAACATTGCCATAACCGATGCAGCCATTACATTGCTGGCCAAACAAAGTTACGATCCGCTATTCGGGGCACGCCCTGTTAAGCGGAATATACAGAAAACGTTACTGAACAAATTGTCGAAGCAAATAATTGAAGATAAGGTAAACAAAGAAGACAAGATTATGGTGGATGCCCGTGGCGATGAGATAATTTTCAAATAATGTAATAAGAACCTCAAACAAAAAGAGAGTTACAAAAAACGCCAAACAAATAACTGTTTGGCGTTTTTATTTTCTAGTTTCATAGCTATATAGTGCTCATAATAAAACTCCAATAACTGCGGTATGCCGTTTCTGAGAACAGTTATCCGCCAGCTGGGGACTCCTTGATTTTCAAAATGAACAAACCATGAACTTGAACCTTTCGAACCGAGTCATGACTAAATTTAGTCTCGGACGATTTTTATTATTAGACAATTATAAAAGAGCATGTTACTTATCATGGCGAGCTCCATATGACCATTAAAATCAAAATCATAAACATATAAATCAAGCACTGAAAAATTAGATAATTCTCTGGCTGACACTATATTGTAATTACTACTCTTTTACAATTCTGGTTTTATAACGCTCATGTTCAGAAATTACCGTTAGTAAGTACACTCCTGAAGCCAAATTACTTACATCTAATTCTTTAGTATTTGCATTGAGCACACACTTCCCAACTATATCAAATAGTTTTATTTCTACATTTTGCGCATTAGTCGGTAACTCCACAGTCATCATCCCGCTCACCGGATTTGGATACACCGCTACATTAGGAATAGTTACATCAGACGACATACCACTCAGTCCATTTGAGTACAAATTCCCTTCAACATCATTTACATAAGCATGCTCACCAAAAACACGAACGTAACTCAAATCAGTAGCGTTTGGATAGCTATCTACAGACCATGTATCACCCTGATCATCACTTATTAGAACTGTTCCGTTATCACCAACAATATAGCCGTAATTTCCTGAAAAATCGATTGACAACAAATCTTCGGTTATATTATTTTCAATCGTCTCCCAACTCTCACCTCCATCAATTGTTTTAAGAACTAAACCGTTGCTACCAATTACAAATCCAATTTCGTCTGACGGGAAATGTATATCATTAAATATAACATCTGCCAACACTTTTTTCTCAGACCATTCCATGCCTGCATTGATGGTTTTTAAAATAACAGCATTGTCTAATGTGTCGCTACAAATAATAAATCCATTGTCACCATTCACAAAGTAAATTTCGGTAGTGAAATCGGGGTACTGATTGTCATTTTTTACAAACCGATACTTTTGTGTTGAATATACGGGAGTTCCTCCTGATTCTAAATAAGACGTTTCATCTTCACCTCCAGGATAATATGTATAATATCCCAAATTAACATCTAAAAAGAACATCGAAAGGCCAGACCATCCGCCATATTCCCCATTAAACCATGTAGTACCACCATCTATTGTTCCATAAAAAGTTGTGTACCCTTCACAAACCTCAGCAATATAACCTTCATTTGCATTAAGAAAAAACATCTCATCTAAACTATAGCAACCAAAATCGCCAGTTTTTGTACGAATGGTTTCAAAAGTTTGAAGGCCATCTGTAGATTTTTCAAGTGTATACTCTTGCCCATGCGATCCTACATCACTATTAACATAGGAATAACCTGTAGTTTCATTGACAATAAACAAATTGGTTCCGGGCTGCGATACAAAATTCCAATCAGTTTGTGCTTTTGCAAACGATAAACTAAATAAAATGACAATTGTCAAATACAAACGAATTAATTTCATTGAGTAATATTTTTAATGATTTTCAATTAACTACTGTAGCAAATAAAATCGCCCCAAGGAACAATGCAAAACAGGGACATAAAAATATATTAAATCGCAATTATAAAATGCCGTTCTCAATCCTCTATGCATCCCTGCATCATAAAAGAGCCATTTTAAATAACATGTACACAAAAGTATTACTTTTTTTGTAAAAAAAAATAAAAATGAGCATTGTCACACATATTCATTTATATCCCATCACCTACTCCACCACACTATCGCCTGCCACCCAGCCGGTAGACCAGGCAATTTGCAAGTTGTAACCTCCTGTAGGTCCATCAAGGTTAAGCACTTCGCCGGCAAAATAGAGTCCTTTGGCCAATTTCGATTCCATGGTTTGTGGGTCGACTTCTTTTACCGAAACGCCTCCGGCTGTAACAATAGCTTCTTCCCACGACCGGTGGCCGATTACAGGAAAATGAAGATTTTTAAATGTTTTTCTGATTTCTTTACGTTCTGCAGCAGAAACCTGGTGGCACTCCTTTTCGCCATCGAGACCAATACGTTTCATCAGTACCGGAACCAGCAGTGCCGGCAACCATGTAGCAAAAACTGTTTTCAAACGCTTGTTGCTGTTGGCCTCCAAGTCGCGCAATAATCGACGATCTAATTTCTTATCGTCGAGCGCCGGTTTCAAATCCACAACAATTTCTACTTTGTGGTCTTTTTGGATATGCTCCACAAGAAAACGGCTCAATGTAATAATAATGGGACCTGAAAGTATTTTCTTGTCGAATGTCATTTCGCCAAATTCCTCAAAGGCTTTTTTACCGTCAACAAATGCCATTGCATTGACATTTTTCAGTGTAAGTTCCTTTAAATGTCCAGCAATGAGGCTATCTGTTTCCAGAGCTACCAACGACGGACGTAGTGGTTCAATGGTGTGTCCTAATAGCCTGGCCAGAGCGTATCCGTCGCCTGTGCTGCCTGTAGCGGGGTACGACATTCCGCCGGTTGCTATAATAATAGACTTGGCTTTATATTTTTTCTCCTGACATTGTACGCCACTCACTTTGCCGCTTTCGCGGATAATCCGGTCGACTTTTTGGTCGCAACGAACTTCTACGCCTTGCTCCACAACCCACTGTCGCAATATGTCGAGTACATCTTTGGCTTTTTGACTTTTAGGGAAGTAACGTCCGCCACGTTCCAAAATGGTCTTCATTCCCTGTTTTTCGAGCAATTGGATTATATCGTCGGTATAAAACCGATTGAAGGCATTACGAAGAAATCGCCCATCGGGCAAAACCTCTTTCACAAAATCGCTAATAGGAAGACTATTGGTAATATTGCACCGTCCTTTACCTGTGATCAACAACTTTTTTCCTTCCTTCCGCATCTTTTCAAGCAAAAGCACTTTAGCGCCTTTTTCGGCAGCTCTGCCGGCTGCTATCAATCCAGCTGCGCCGGCACCGATAACTATTACATTAAATTTTTCCATGGTTACAAAAGTAGCTATTTATCGTCAATCAGCATAGGATTAATATTTTCCTTAATAAATAATTCCTTGGTAAGGATTTCGGTAATGTGGCTTTTGAAAGCAAATTCCTTACGGGTATCGTTCACATATGCCTTTACACGCATGCGTAACACCAAACGATGCCCAATAATTTCTTGCTGAAAAAGTACAACAATGGGTTTATTAACAAAAATATGTGGTGAAACGGCTGCTGCCTGATAGGCAAATGCGCGGGCTTTATCAGTATCGGCATGAAGCGGCAAATAAAGATCGGTAACCACCTGACAATTATCTTCACCAGCGTTGGCATTGGATACCGATGTATTCATAAGCTCTGCATTGGGCACCGATATTAAACTATCGTCCGGTGTTACCATGCGAGTGGAACGAAGGCCAATTTCGGTTATTTCGCCATAAAACTCACCAATACTCACCTTATCGCCAACTTTAAACGGACGGTCGAAGATAATGGTGATTCCTCCGAAAATGTTTTTCAGCAAGTCTTGCGACGCAAACCCCACAGCAACACCAATAGAAGCCCCAAAAGCGAGCAATGATGCCATGGGAGGCCGCAACACCGACACAATAATAAATGCAATTGCACCAATCCAAACTAATATTCTGAGCAAAGGAATCAAACCCTTCATGGTTACTCTCCTTTTTGTACTCAACTCGCCCCAAATTGTTAAAATTTTGGTTACTATTTTGAGCATAAAATAGGTCAGCAAAAGAATCAACAAAGTGTAAAAAATCTTTACTCCTGAAATGTACTCTAAAATAGATTCCGGCGAAAGATCATCTGCTACTTTGGCCAAAAGAGAATCCGGTCGATTTTTCATTATTGCGCTATCGGCAACAATAATTAGCGTGGAATCGGCTCTTTTTAACGAGTCGGTTTTCACAACCAAACTATCAGTGGGAGAGTTCGCGAACAGTGTTGTAATGGAAAGCAATAGCGATAAAAGAAAGATATATGATTTCACTTGTGTTATTTTTTAGTTGGATAATTAATAATTCACCATAAAGCTGAAATTAGTTGCATAAAAATTCGTGCAATTAATGTATTAAATTTTGTTTCTGGAGCAGTTCAACAATATGCCTGTAAAGCATTGAGTGTAACGCATAATATCCATTTGAATAAACCAGTAGTCCATCCTCTTTCATAATGGTTAGTATACGTGAGCTTTTTTGCTCGGGCAAATACAGTATTAATGCTAAGGTTTCCACAGTTATTTTGCCGTGCAGGACAATAAAAAGCAATGCATGAATTTTATCGTCAGAAAGGTGCGACAGAAACGAGAATTCCGGTGTTTTAAAGCTTTTTATGTGCAGTTTTTTATCTTTTATTTTTTGTATTGATACCAGCCAATAACTAAGCGCCAAACTTACATTGCTTTGTGCAAACTGGTTTAACTTTAAGAAATACCGCTTTTCGAGATATGTCTGTTGCTCTTCCAGCGTCATTTTATTAAAATTTTTGGTTAATTCCACTCCAGAATGCCCATACACCACATCGTATCCACTTAATCGGTTACGTTTAAAAATTATGTCTTGTATTTCGTCCTGCTTAACACTTTCGAGCTGTATGGTATAATCGAAATAATCGCCAATACGGTATATCTTATCGAGATAAGTCCAACCATGTTGTGCACACGTAAAAACCCAAAAGATATTCTCATTGGTTTGTATAATAAGGTCGAGAATCATCTGCAAGCACACATTTCCATGAACTTTACGCAAAAAAAGCCGCTCAAGCCCATCAACCACAATAATCCGTTTAGAGAGTTTTCCTTTGAGCCCCTCTACATATTCTTGCTCTGAATGAGCATCAAAACCAAGCACCTCATTTACAATATTGTAAAAATCGTTTTCCGTATAATAAAACCGATCGACAGAAAAGGCAACCGTTTTATGCTTGCTCTTTAATGTACCCACAAAATAGTTGATTAACGATGATTTGCCACTACCATTTTCTCCGTGAATAACCGTTGCGGCATAGTTTCCGCTTACCCAGTCTTTATATGCCCTGTTAAGTTGGATCAATTCTCCGCCACGTCCCAAAAAAAGATTATTTTCATCGATGGGTTTCAATTCAAACAATCGCCTGTAAACCAGCGGCAGTCTTTTAATGTTCTCGTTGGCTTCTACCAAAAAATTTGATAATTCAGAAGATATATGAGTAGAAGGTTTTGATAACCGCAGTTTTCGTTTTAGTGCATTTATGAGCACATTTGAGCGCACGTAATTGAGTTTAAAAAAATGCCCAATATTTTGATGTAAAATGCTAAAGAAACTATCGGTACTTTTCCTAAACCACTGCGCTTGGGTAACTACACGGTTTTTGGCTACTTTAAGGTAAATTTCGTTTATATTTTTTTCGAAATGCAACACCTTAATAAGATTGCTAAAAACAGTTACACGCTGCAACACATTACGCAAAAATCCAGCGTGAACCTGGTCAACAATTTCATGCAAAGATGCATTTTTACGTGCGGCATTGTCGAATCCACTGTGCAGAATATCCCATGCATTTTCGTTTGCTTCGTGCCCCTTGTTCTCATTCTGATCAATGATTTCCAGTGCATTATCGAAACAAAAATCGAGAATATGATGCAAATCGTGAGCACTTACGCTCAGTGTTTCCAAGTATTGCGCCAGCTCGTGCTTCAGATTGGCAACTTCCCGGAGCATAGCGGGCAATAACGTATTGCTCACATAGGTTTTTAATGATGTATTCCAGGCTTTACTAACCTCATCCCTGGTATCTTCGTTTGTTTTGTCGTAGCTGATTTGGTCTGGAGAGACACTTTCAATAATTTCACCGATAAGGTTTTCAAGCCTTCCGGTGCTATTTAGGAGCTGTTGAACGAAATTAAGATCAGATAGTTCATCAATTTTAGGTGCTAATGTTTTGTTCATTTTGTACACCCCTTTTACAACAAAGCTTCTTAGTAATTCGTCGTCATTTTCGTTCAATTTATCCAGTTCGGCTTTCAGTTCATCGGTAACGTTAAAAATTTCGTCGAGCAATGGTACAATAGATTGGCTAACCTTTTTTCGAAAGTTCTGCATGAACTGATACTTGGGTACGTCAATTTTTGAAGCTACGGCAGCCAATCGTAACTGAAACTGCCACCGAAACAGAAGTGACTGCCATTCTTTTGTTTGCCTTTTTGCAACTGCCTGCAAACTGGAAAACTGTGCATCGACCATACGACCACTCTTCCACCGCAAATAAAATGAAGGCAACTCCACAGTTCCCGACTTTTCGATATATTCTTCAAAGGCATCACTATTCTCATCTTTCAGCTTTGCCAAAGCGGTATTTACATGCTGCCGAATGGATTGTTTCCACGCTTCCCAATCGATGGTTTGTTCTTCTAAGTATATGGGTTGCTGTTCTACATGCGAAGTAAAATGCTGCAAACAGACAATTTGTTGCATCATTTGGTCGGTGTAATATTGTTCCAACTGCACTAACGAACCAACAAAAGGGGATGCTATTTTTAATTGTGCAACCTCGGTTAAAGGTATTGTATGCGTCCAGAAATGGATAGGTATCGATTCCTTTTTTGCCAGTCGGCGTATGAAATTCCAAACATGCAATGGTGCTTTATGCAAATAAAACAATGCCGCTTTTTTAGCTTTAATTACTTTCCACAAAAAGCCTTCGTGGCCAATAATGCAGAACCGATTAGCATGTTGCTCTGTTTTTAATTCCCCACTAAAATTGGCAAGTTCTTGTTCTATAATTTCCAGTAACTGCTCCCTCCACGCCTTTTGTTCCTCTTCTAAAGCTACCCCAATCTGGGCAACCATTTGCTCAATGGAATTTTGAAAAATTTTTGCTGTTTCGGCCAACTCAATGTTCTGTTCCTGACGATTTTTATCTGCCAAATATACTTTTCGTTCATTTACAGAACACTCGATTTGCATCAATTTCGGAATCACACGCTGCAATTGCAGGGCAACATGCTCCTTAGCTAATTCTGATAGACGTGCATACGAGGTATTATAAAACTCTTTGAATTGATTATCCATTTTGCTAACAATAATTTAAGCGTGTGCCTGTAATAAAGAATTCAAGCGTTTATTGGATCTACTAATGTAAGGAATTAAATTTTGATTTCCGAATTTAGGTAATAAAGTGAAATGATTCTGAAGACGTTTTATGTAAAAATAAAAAAGTGCAACTTAGTTGGTTGCACTTTTCTATTCGAATTATGTTTTATGTTTTTGTATCGTTTAATCAATCAACAATTTACGAACCCACTGTTCTTTATGGCCGGTAAGAATTACAGAATAAATTCCTGAAGGTAACCGATATATTTTATCACCAATATCTTTTCTGCCATTTTCGATGTTTATCACCTCGTTTACAGCCATAAATCCGCTTGAATTGACAATCATTAACTGTAATTGTGAGGCTTGCTGTCCCATTACTTCAATGGTACATGTTCCGTCCTTCACCGGGTTTGGATACAAAACGATATCGGTAATTTGCTGTGCTTGATCGACAAACACCGATTTTATATCTGACAATGTTTCTGTGCCGTCGTAATCGACCTGCAACAGGCGATAATACGAAACACCAACATAAGGTTCCTTATCGGTATAGTTGTATCTAAGTTCAACATTGCTATTTCCGGAACCTGCAATGGTGTCGATTGTTTCGAACATGAGTCCATCGGTTGAGCGCTGTAATATAAAATGACTGTTATTTGTTTCCGACAGTGTTTTCCATCGTGCCTCAACCGCATCGGCTCCAGCCGCCTCAACATTAAAGTCGACTAGCTCTACCGGCAGTGGATTAAACTCACTGGACGAGCTGGCAAATGTAACGGGACTGAAACTAGAAAAATTATCGTTTGAGGTTACAAAGCCCGGGCATGTAGTTGGATTACCATTGTCCCATTCTGCATGGCTACTACCCATGTCTTGCCATGTACCAGTACGGTAATGCGCTACGAGCAAGCGTGTAGGATCATCGATGGCGCTGGCAGCGGTATCTTCCCAATACAAGGTTGCTTTTGGCGATGCATTTCCTGAAGGACGGTCGAGATCCCAATATTCGGCAAAGCTCACGTGATCAATGGTTCCCGAAACTGGGTTACTTATGCCGTAATCTTCATAAAAATACCGTGCACTAAAGTCGCCAGAACCACTTGGCATATCGGTAATTCCAATGCGTGCCCACTTTTCTCCGTCGCCAGTTGGGAACACAAAGTCGGAAATTCCAATTTTCCGTACTCTTCCATCAACAAAACTAGTGGCGTTGCCTTCTGTGCTTGTGGCGCCATTTTCAATAGTAATCTCTTTCGTATCGCTTACTGCTACAATTCCTTCTGTTAGTATAAGGCTGTTATTAATACTCATGTTGCTTTGCAAGCTAATTTGCGGTGCTGCACCTGATGTATTATTTATAACCAAATCGTAAAGACTTACTTGATTGCCCGAAATTGTTTGTAGTGCAGTTCCATTAAGCTCCAATGTACTAGTTCCGGATGCAATGCTTCCTGTGAGCGACATATCTCCGCCAAGGGTAACTACAGATGAGCCCAAACCAAGTTCTCCACTTACGCTCATATCGTTTTCAACGTTTACTGTACCATCAATCGTTTTGAGCGACGAACCGGCAATACTCAGGTTGTGTGCCTGAATATTGGTAATGGTTTGTTCATTGGTACCGTTTATCACTACTGAACTTCCCGTTCCATGTGTAAATGTACCATTATGAGTTAGATTGCCTTTTATGTGTAATTGTCCGTCATCATTAATATTAATTGTTCCGTCTCCTTCTACAGTTGTATTGCCATAAGCTTCCAAAATATTACCTGAACCAATATTAAGTTCGGCATTGGCCGCCACACTCAAGTCGAATGTAGTACCGTTCGATGACAATAACGGATAATTGGTCAGGCCTCCTGGAATAATAATATTAGTTGTTTTCGATGGAATATAGGCTACATTCCAGTTTGCCATATCGCTCCAGGCGGTGCCTATATCCCCTGTCCATGTCAGGTCGATATATTCCCAACCTATAGTCAGATATCCAAATTGTGTCAATGGCACATCAGAAGTAATACTACCTGCATCGACCGTACCAGTGAAGGCACTCTGACCTTTATTTGTCCAGCCGGTACCGGTAACATAATAAGCTCCAACCAGAGGTTCGATATCGTCAATTCCGCTGTAAGCGCCATCGTTCCAATAAAAAGTAACAAGTGGCTCAGCAGTACCTGCTTCACGGGTCAATCGCCAATGCTCCACTTCACTCACATGGTTAAGACCGGTACTCAAACTTGTTTGATTATAGGGTGCATTAAAATACGATGCAGTAAAGGTTCCCGATGCCGACATGCCGGAAATTCCAAGTGGGGCATAAATATTATCACTTCCAATTGGGAAAGAAAAGTCGGCACTTCCTGTTTTACGCAATGCACCATTGATATAACTCTGTGGCCCGCTGGCAATGAGACTTGCTCCACTTTCCAGAATAATTAAGTCAGATGTACTGGTTTCCACTATACCATCGTTCAGCGTCAAATTACCTGAAACTGTAACCGGATCGCCAAGATTTATAGCTGTTAGCGCTGTTGTGTTATCGATTGTCAGGTTATTAAATGTTACAGGCTTTAGAATAAACTGAGAAGCAGCACCATTAAAGATTACTGTACTTGTTTGTGCATTAAATGCTCCATTGCCCAGCCAGTCGCCTTGTATGTCAATGGTATGAGCACCTCCATTAAGTGAAGACCCGTTTTCGAGAACGTTGGCAATTCCAACATTTTCGGTCAACGTTTTTGTTCCTGCTCCTGTAAGCGTAATATCATAAAATGATGAATTGCTATTGGCAATGCTCTGTGCGCCGGCTCCATTTAGAACAACTTCTCCATCTCCATGGCTGAATGTTGCATTATTTGTAAAGTTGCCGCCCACATAAAGTTTATGTGCACTATTGCTTACGGCTAATGTTCCTGTGCTAATGGTCAGATCATTTTCGATAGTCAGGTTACTTTGCGTTGCAAAAATAGCCGACCCAATACCATCACCACTGTTCAGTTCCAAATTGTAAAATGGTTGCCCACCGGTATTAATATCCATATTCGACTCTGAGGTAAACTCTACCGTAGCACCTCCCCCATGAGTAAATATGCCATTGTTTGCCCAGCTTGCTCCCACTTTTATTCGACTATCGGATCCGTTGTCTACGATAAAATCTCCGGAGATGGTTACATCCTCCACCACTTCAAGGTTTGCATCATTAGCCATTGTAAGGGAGGCTCCTTCATAAACGGTCAATTTTTTGGCATAAGCCGTGGTTCCTGTAATAACATTGGCATCGATAACCGGGAAGTTTGGCACACCTGCCTGAATAATAATGATCGATTCGTCATCGGGTACAGCTTCAGGATTCCAATTTTGTTGCACGTCCCAAACTTCACTCTCATCGCCTTCCCAAAAGAGGGTTGGTTTTGTATATGACCATACAATTGCACCCAGAAGCATTTCTCCGTCGTCATCCTCAAAGTAGTGCCCGGCAGTTAGTCCAAAGGCATCTTTAAACTCAATAATTCCTTCGGTAGTTGTTAATCGTTTGGCATTGAATTCCGTACCCTCATCGAACTGAATATTAGTAATCAGAAGTGTATCAGTATCGGAAGCTCCAATATTGTTTTTAAAATTGAGGTAGTGGCCGCCTGCAGCACCGTAACTAAATTTTCCGTTAGACAGGCTATCGATAGTTGATCCGGCCTCAATAACAAGTCCGTCTGCATTCAAATACTCAAAAATGTAGTTACCCGCGGCAATATTGCCACCGTTAATTACAAAACTGTACCTGCTACCAACATCTCCGGTGATGCGCGCTTCGTGGTTTTTTGTTCCAACTGCTTCAAATTCTCCAGTAACTTCCACATCGGAAAGAGTTCTCAGTTGCAGCAATGCATCGCTATCCATCGCTAGCTTACCATCTACAACCATACCGCCCGATGTAGTACCCGAACCAAAGATGAAACTGTTTCCATTCAGATTGAACTCAGCTCCGGCTTTAACAGCCATATTGTAATTGACATCGAGTTGCGGATCAGAAAGGCTGTATATACCGGATGCAACTTCCAAATTGTAATACGTAGAATTATTGGGTTTAAACACACGAGCTCCGGTTCCGTTAAGTTTCAGTTTCGACTGAACCATATTTACTTCACCCTCGTTAATAAAGTCTGATTTTACGGTAAGTGTTCGATTATTGGCCGTGTACTGCAACTCACCATTTTTTACAGTTACTTTCTTAAAGGTAGCATCGTTGGCCATTTGTACCACACTTGGCTTAGAAATAAACATTGATAGCCATATACTATTAATTTCAGAGTTTATAGAAGACTGATTGTTTCCGGTAAAGCGCAATAAACCACCATTGTCATCGGTTTCGAAGAATCCATTATTAGAAAAAGAACCTTGCACCTCTAATATGGCACTATCGTTGGCAAAATTTACGGTGTTATTATTTATAAATTCATCGAGTACTACCAGGGAAGTACCATCTGAAGCAGTACCTTTAATAACCAGTATGTAATTATTTTCTATCGTTTTTACGGTAGTAGTAGACCCCGGGGTTTCTTCAATATTAAATACGGGGAAATGTGTTGCACCATCAGGGATAATCACATTATCTGTTTCTTCCGGAACTCTTGCAGGCTCCCAGTTTTCGGCAATATTCCAGTTTTTTCTATCATCACCACTTGACACATAAGCATCTCCAATCCAGGTAACTGTATTTACGCCCGGCCAGTTTATGAGGTTATAGTTGTCATCTTCAAAATCGGCACCGGCCAATTCGCCCGAAGCGGCATAAAAGTCTAAAATTCCTGCTGTAGATACCAGTTTGGCCACATTTTTTGTTCCGTTTCCTGGATTATTGGGGAATCGAACGTTATCGATAACATCGTCGTTGATAAACGTTTGAGTATTTTCCACTCGAAGACATACACCGCCACCGGTAGGATTGGCAAATGAGCCATTACTAAAATTATTTGTTTGATCGATGGTTGCACCATTTTTCACATAAATACCGGCATCGAACATATTTTCGAAAATATAATTTGATGCAGCAATTGTTGCTCCACTTTCAATGCTAAAATAATACCGACTGTTCATATCGCGTCCTGTTACTTTTGCAGGTGCACTAGGTGTGCCAATCACCTCTATTTCGCCACCCGATAACACGTTAAATGTGTTGCGATTTCCGAGTCTTAACTCACCGCCCTCACCAATTTTATAAAGACTGTGAATATTAGCCACATCGTTTCCGTTACCAATAGTAACAATCTGACCATTACCATCAAAAGTACCATTTTGTAATGTAAACAAGTTGCTTATAGTCAGTTCATCGAGAGCCATAAAAGTGGCTTGTCCGTCAATTGTAAGGTTTCTAATTTCGGAGCCATTAAACTGAATATTTGCTTGCCCTGCAATATTTTTTGCAAGCTTATAGTTACCGGCATTAGCGAATGAACCATTATTGTCGGCAATCATATTGCCATATATCGTAACGGTATAATCGTTATAACAGTAAAAAATTCCATTGCGTGCCCAAAGTTTATCCTGAATAGCAATATCGTTATAATACACACGCACATCAGTTGTGGGGTCATCTTTATTGACAATGATGTTTTGGAAATTATTAGTCCCACTGGAGCGGATGTAGATACGCTGATCGATGGTTCCATCGAAAATAACTTCACCAGTTCCAGGCAAGAAAGTGCCCTCATTTTGGTTGTACCAGTGTCCGGCAAGGTTAATATTAATATCGTTAGCATCTAAGACAACAGATCCATGATCGAGGTACAGATTTCCTTCCACATCGATATCGCCTTCGAGTGTTTTGGTGTTGCCATTTCTCAAGTACAACCTACCATATTGAACATCGGCACCGCCGGTTTCACCTCTCACCGTTTGATCGATATAGGCATCGTAAAGTACGAGTGCATCGGGATCGCAGGTATACAATCCAAACCCGGAAGGATAATTATCCTCGCCGCGTACGTATACTCTGGTGTTTGCTATTTCGTTCTCCAAAATAGCAAAAGTACCCGTTCCGGAAGTATTTATCATTTGTTCATCGTAGAGTAACAATCCATAACAGTCTACCGTTACATCATTTGTTACATTCACAGTTCCATCAAGATATTTCCAACTATTAGAACCGTCGGGGGTATTTTCGAATACAATATTATCGAAATGACTGTTGTGCAAGTATTGGCTACTACCAATGAAGCGAATGGTTCCTGACCCGCTATAACTTCCCTCGCCAACCCAGTGGCGACCGTTAAAAATATGTGTTAATCCGCCATCATCAAATGTACCGCCGGTTTCGATATTAACATTTCCATTAACATATAAAACATCAGCAGCTTCAAACTGGGCGCCGTCTTTTACTTCAAAGGCTATATTCACAACATTATTATTAGCATAATCTACCGATGTAGAGTCGTCTATAAATACGGTTGCATCTTGATTGCTTATACGCAAACGACTAAACTCGCCACCTGAAATGTGCTGTTCTGCCGTTCCATTAAATTCCATAAATCCATAATCGGGGGCAACAGAGAAGCTTCCTCCTGATTTTGTATAATCGCCACCTATGTAGTAGGTATAGTCGTTGGTATTTGGAATAATGTTTCCATTTTCAATAATAAAATCGTTTTCGACAAATGCCTCGGCACCGGCAATGTAAAAAGTGGCACCGCCGGTAAACTTCAGGTTGTAGAAAGATGCATTTCGATTATTAATAACTGTACTACCTGTAATTCTGGTAAATTCTACGGTAGACGATCCCGGCGCATATAAAGCATCATTAGCAATATCCCAATCGCCACTAACGGTAATGGTTGTATTATCGGCTATTGCGAGAATTGCATCGGTTTCCATGGTTAAGTTACCGGCTATTGAAAAATCGGTAACTCCAGATTCAATGGCCAGTATTCCATTCGTAATATCGATATTTTTACATTGAGCGCCATTATTTAATATTATGGGATTTTCGCCGCCATCAGTAATTAATGGAATAACCACATCAGTAGTTTCGTCGGGCAGTTGCGCCAGGGACCAGTTCGATGGATTGAACCAATCGGAACTAACGTGACCATTCCAAGTAACAAGTGATATAGGGGGCCACACAACATGTCCATCACCTCCATTTTCATCTTGATATTTGTCCAGCTCAAAAACATCTCCGGCCATTGCTCCACCTGTAGTTCCGGTAAATGTAATAGTTCCAATTGCATCTTTCGGGCGATACACATTATAGTGTGTACCCTCGACTGGTGTTCGTGGGTGGTTAAATGTTACGTTAGAAATATCGCCAATTGCACTCACATCGCATTGAATATTCATATAAATGAATTGATCGATTGTGCTATCAGCTATATTAAGGTGATCGTATTGAGTGTAATCGTACATCCCGTTCCAAATACCATCGGAAAAATTGTTGGTAGGGTCAATTGTGGCTCCGTCTTTTACTGTCAGTCCATCGAACCACAAGTGCTCTGCATTGTAATATCTGAAATGTACAGTTGCACCACTTTCGATAGTAACGTTTGTACCTCTGCGATTTCCTCCGGCCAACTGCCCAAGAGTTGCATTATTACCCGATTCACCTACAACTTTTAGTGTTCCGAAAACCGTAAGTTCCGGATATAAATCGTTTTGGTCGAACAAAATACCTGCACCAGCATCGATGTCTACGGTTGCATCGGCTTCAATTATATGCGACTCTCCATCGGGGTAGGTACCATCGTTCGTATCATTATTCCCGAGTTGCAAGTTATTTCCGTTTGCTTTTAGCGTGGCTCCGGTTCCTACAATAAGTTCTTCATTTATTTGCAGGTTATCAATCATGGTGTATGTAGCAACTGTATTGCTATTTTGGTTCATATGAAAAACATGAAACTCATCACCATTTGTTCTAATATCTTTTGCATCGGTATCTGCAGCATCGAAATACACTGTATTCTCCCACACGTTAAATGTACCGTGGTTTATCCAACTGCCACCACAATAGATGTCGTTGGGGTTATCGCGGTCTTCGCTACTTCTGAGTACAACACTATTTTCGATAACAATATCATTGGCTTCGAGCGTATCTTTTAAGTAACGATAGCCTCTATTGGCAAACGTTACATTTTGGGCAGTAAGTCTGGGAATATACTGGGTTCCGGCACGATCAAATACAATATTGGCTTGTTCGGTCAGCCACTGACTATTTGAATTGACAATAATGTTGGTTGATGCAATATGGTGTGTGATGGTATCGAAATCAACAATTACTTCTTCATAATAGTTGGGATCGGGATCTGCATCTACAAACACTCCTTGAATAAGGATATCACCATCAATGTTTAATCCTGTTTCTACAACGGTTTTGGTACCTTCATTATTAAACTGAACATCGGGGAATGTGTTAATTCCCGGGTTAATGGATTGATCGATACCATTGAAAACGAAGCTATTTCTATCGTGTGTAAACACTCCGGCATTAACAAATGAACCTCCGGTAAAATAGATATTTTGATTACAAGTAACGGTATCACCTGCAGTAACTACTACATCACCAACAATATAGGTAGTAGGCTCAAGTAGCAGGGAGGTTCCGCCATTACCGTTAAAAACAACATTATTGAGTGTAAGTTCATCTCCATCGCCAGCCCATATTCGCTGTTCAGAGCTTCCGTTAAACGTTATTGTTGATGTTGGCGTATAGCTTCTAAACTCATTGTAATAACCACCAAGGTATAGATCGTACCCTTGATCATCGAGCACAATATCGTCGTAGTAATTACGAAAATCGCCAACAACTGTTAAGTCGCCATGCAAGGTTATGGTTTTCGATGCATTGTCGAATAAATACATCGTTCCATAAGAAACATCAGGAAGAATGGCTTGATTTTGATCGCCACGCACATAGTAAAAACTTGTGGGATCAATTGTATACGTGGCAAACCCTGTTGGGAATGCATACGTTGTCTCACTAACAACAGTATCGGCTACGTAACTATAAATACGTGAATTTGAACCCAATGAGAATGTTTTATCAAGCTCGGTACATTCCATTTTATAGGTGGTCATATTCAAGTGCGACTCATCAGAAATAGTAATATTTCCTGTAATGGTTACATCCACTGAAAGATTCAGCCAGCTTTCACCACGTTTAATAATATCGTTATATAAAACCACATCGGGATCGAGTGTTACTCCGGTTCCTTCATGAATAAAGCTACCTCCATTCCAATCGACCTGTGGAGGATAGCCATTCACCTGCGTTGCTAATCGCAAAGATCCTTCAGTATACAGATCGTAGCCATTCAAATCAATAATTGTACAAGTATCGTTTGCCCAAATTTGGTTTTTCACAAACAAATTACCGTTGGCAGTTTTCCGTGTATAACCGCCACCATTAATACCCGCATCAAGATAATCGGCGACACGCCTTACCCGTAAATTATAATATTCCAGATCGGCATTGCCATAAATAGTTTGATCGTCATTGGAATAATAGTCTACTGTACCTCCGTATAATGAGTATTCGCCAAACCCTTGCGGAAAACTATTTGCTCCAAGCAAATAGATGGTTCCACCGTTCATGGTGAATGTGCCGCCTGCTGTACCAGCTATTTCTGTAGCAGAGTAATTACTTGAACCCACCCACAAGTTAGAACCATTACGGTTTGTCAGGTTTCCATTTACAGTAATGGAATTGGAAATACGCTTGGTTCCGGCTCCCTCAAAAGTTACGTGGTTAAATGTGGTAGATTGTGTGGTAGGCACTGCAACGTATTCGCCAACGTTTGTAGTACCTGTACCATTAAACACTACAGTTCCACTCCCGGTTTGAGAAAATCCGGCCGGACCTTCTCTGTTGTACCAATGATTTCCGATGAAAACATAATGTTCACCGCCATCTAAAAACGCACCTGATTCTATGGTAAGTGTTCCATCGAGAAAAATAAGATCTTCCAAAACTTTTGGAGAAGCATTCTCGAGGGTTACATTATAGAACCGTCCTCCGGTAATGGTTTGTGAAGTGGCATCGTTCCGCAGGAAATATACAGTTCCTGAACCACCTTTAAATTCTCCACCACCAACAAACCAGTTTCCATACAAGTCTATGCTACGGTTTGAAGCGCTAAGAATTCCTGATTCAATAAAAATATCGCCATTTATGGTAAGGTTTGTACCTAATACATTTTCACCTTTATCGCCACGGATAATCAAATCGTTAAACGGATCGCCCACGCCCGAAATACTTTGTGTACCACTCGGCGGGTTAAACACTACCGCCGAACTATTGGCATTAAATGTACCGTTATTAGACCATGCCCCACCCACTTTTAGGGTGTCTGTTGCTTGTATTTGACTAAGCACCGCACTTGAGTTGATGGTTAGGTTACCAGACAATTCAAATACGCCGCCATCAATTGTTAGGTTTATGGTACTGGCTCCACTTTCTCCAATACTAATACGATCAATTACAACATCATTGGAAACAATCACTGTATAGTCGCCGGCCACATTACTGTGGTCTAAAATTACCTTATCGGTAGATGAAGGCAAAATATCATCCACCCAGTTTTCTACTGTATTCCAATTATCATCGGCGCCACCGCCATCCCAAAATCCAGACCCGGGATAAGTCCATTCAACATTACCGGGAACATCGTTCTCATGGTCTTCACCCGAAAGCGATCCGCTCACATTTTGGAACGTAAAAATTCCGGCACCCGTATTGGCCTGTCTTGAAATATTGTAGGTCGGTCCATCGTTAAACACAACTTCGTCGAGGGTAATATCGTCGGGAATAGTTATCCCTCCATCAACAAGTGTAAGATAAGCATTACCACTACCACCACTAAAGCGTCCATTGCTAAAATTATTTGTGCCATCAATTGCTCCACCATTAAATACAAGCCCGTCGTTTTGGGTGTTTTCAATTGTATAATAGTTTGCATGAATTGTTCCTCCATTTTGATAAAAATCGTAATACCCGGAAATTGAAGAAATTACTGCTGAACCATTTTCGGTACCAATAATTTTCATTACTCCATTATTTGTTATGGAATTTCCTGAATAGATATTTATTTCGGCCAATGAATCGATCTCCAACTCTCCATTGCTACCTATTGTTAAATTAGCTGTATTGGAATTTAGGCGTAGCTTATTATGATTAAGGTCTAATTTACCATCTTCCACAACAAGCTCTGTGGTTCTATTGTGTCCCTGCAACTCCAAATCGTTTTCGAGAATATATGTACCACCATTATTTATTTCTGTGCGTCGGAAATAGTGGCTGGCACCGGGATTAAGTGTATGTACACCTGTTCCTTCGAGATAAAGTTCAGGGCTTTGCGAGTAACGATCGTTCATATTAAAGTTTCCGCCATTATTAATTAGGTTTCCTCCAATATGTACATGGTTCCAATATGTATAAAAAATACCGTTATTAAGTGTAAAGTTATTGAGTACTTTAAGGTCGTTGGCACGTTTTAATGTGTTATCATCGGGGTCTTCTACATGGTAGAGGCGTGTCCAGTAGTTGATATCGGCATTATTTACAACTAAGTTGTAAAATGCCTTGCCACTACGCCCGGTTCCATCTGCCGCAAGGCTATCGCCGGTATAAATATTCGACCACTCGCCCACAAAAGTTACGGTTCCCGTTCGTGGAATAAATTGGCCGGTTTGACTGCTATCTACAGTAAATACGTTATTTTCCCAGTGCTCTTCGATGGATATGTTATACGATGTAACACCTGCATCAGGACTTACATCGAGGGTAGCAAGACTATCAATTGTAAGCACTCCGCCCAAATTAATGTGTCCATTCAGGAATTTTGTACCTGTACCGGAAAAACATACATCTTCAAAGTCGGTAGCATCGATTGTTTGGTCGGCGCCATCGAACCATGTTCGGCGATAGTGCCCGTAGGAACCGCCATTATTTTCCCAGTTGCCCGACACATACACATCGAACCATTCTGCACGCACTGCTGCATTATCGATAATAAAATCGCCGTTAATATCGAAATCTTTCTCATACAACCGTTTCATTCCCGTACCTGAGAATTTGAGGGTTGGGTATACCGTTTCTTCGTTGTAGTTTCTAATAAGTTGATCTTCGCTGCTACCGTTAAAATGCAACATAGCTCCCTCTGACCAGAGAAAATCGCAACCTAATCGAGTGTACCAGTATCCGCCAATGTCCAAAGTATTGGCATTCAAATTAAAATGCCCTCTGTTTTGCGTGAAATAGAAATGGCGATTTACCGTAAGGTCAGAATTTGCAATAACTGTACCTGCACTTTTATCGATTGTAATAACCTCGTACTCGGTATCGCTATCTTCATTAACTGTAATTTCTTGATCGGCATCGCCGTTGAGCGTCAACTGGCCGTTTGTATTAATGAATTGGCCGGTAGAAGCATTATTCCAATCGCCGGCAAGCTCAATATTATAGTTGGAAGCATCGACAGTAACACTATTTTGCAACGTAAAATCGCCCAATACATCGAGGTTTCCACGTATGGTTTTTGTTCCGGAACCCCCAAAAACAACGTTCGGAAAAACTGTAGTGTAGGCAATATCCTGATCGGCTCCTACAAACTCAAATGTTGTATTGCCAGGATTTATAAATTCCAGGTCTTGCTCCCGCAGTAACCAGTCACCTCGAAAAATATGCGTTTTCGCAGAAAAGTTAGCCTGCACCCTGAATATGGGTGAACCGCCAACACGCTGAATATCACCTAAAACCTCCATTCCTGTAGGAACAAATGGATTAGGCCACTTGGCTCCCCCTCCTGCCAGTTCAATATTCCCGTATGTAATATTAGGCAATATTTGTGTTTCGGGTCCATCGAAGCGCACTGTGGAGCCGGCATCAAAGCTTTGTGTATCAAAATTAGTAAGCGTCCTCGAAAAGTTTTCTTTTCCTGTCGCAAATAATATTACATTATTTCCCTGTGTAAATGTACCGACGCCGGTAGTACCCACTCCATTTACACCATCATCGCGATTAGAAATGAGAAACGTATTCAAATCGATCTCTAAAGGTAAGGAAGGATTAGTCGATGAATTGGTTGCGGTAAAATCGCCCAAAACAATCATATCAGTGACAACATCATTTACATCTAATGGATTTGGCCCGTGGAATGTAACACGTTTTACTTCCGTTGGTGACGGATTTAAAATGGTTAGATTGTTAAATTTATATACTTGATTGTCGGGTGCACGGCAGTAAATACTTTGGTTGGTGTTTTGGCTGTTTAAGTAAAACGTACCACCTGTTGCACGGATATAACTTCTACGTAAGGGTCTGCTATCGTCGTAGTTATCATATAAATTACCTTGCAAATAATGGTCGAACCCCTCCAAATTAAGCTGAACCGCGTCGGCCTCTGTAGCATATATATAAAGGTTATTCCGAATATTGAGCGAACCATCTACGGTTTTATTTTTTTGATAAAGGTAGAGATATCCATAATCGATATCTCCACGAATGGTTTGGTCCATATTGGCATCGTAACGCACCCACGACTGCGGATCGATATTGTAGGCCTGAAAACCAGTGGGAAAGTTATCGCCACCTCGCACGTAAAGCGTACCATTTTCGCCAATGGTAAAGTCTTCAACGCCTGAACCTTCCAAGGAGGATCCATCTTCTAACACAATGTAACGATCGAGAATACTTACATTATTTGTTACTTGTAAATTCGTATGATCGGCTGAATAACCGATATACATTGGTCCTGTTACAATAATTTCGGCTGACCCAAGACTTAAATCTCCTCCATTTTGAAGCCGAATGCGATGTCCGGTAGTTTTATCGAAATAAAGTGTACCTGTAAAATTAACGGAACCCGTTTCATATACATATATGCCCTCGGGGTAATGCGACTGATCCGGAGCACCATCAGTTAAAGTAACACCCCCATTAACATAAATGTCTTGATCACAATTTAATGAACCGTAGACCGATTTTGTTCCTGTTCCCTCAAAACGCATTACGTAAAAAACCACATCGCCCGACAGTGTTAAATCTTGATCGCCACCTCTTAAATACACCGTTCCTCCATTGGCTGAAAACTCAGAACCGGCATCAACTGTAAAGTCATTATTAAAAATTTGATTACTTGATGTTACTACTTTTGAGTTGGCAGTCACAATAAAATCATTATCGACCTCCAATTGCCCGGAAAGCGATAAAATTCCTCCCCCATTAACCGTTGCGTTATAAAGCGTTACATTCCGGGTAATGGATTGAACCAATCCCGAAGTAAAAAGAAACGTACTCGTTTGGGCATCGAATGCACCCATATTGGTTAGGCTTCCGACCAACGTATGTGTAAAGCTACCGGCATTAAACGCTCCACCCGACGCCACGAGCAGGTTTCCGTTAATATTTAGCGACCGCCCAGCTGTTACAGCCCCCCCCATTAAGTTCAGATTATTGAACTCCGGTTCTTGCGTTCCGGTTATGGAAAAAGTACCATCAAAATAAGTATTGACAACCTGATTGCTATTGTTTCGCAAATTAACAGTTCCATTATTCACAAAACCGCCATAGACGTAAAGCTTATGACTGGCATTGTGGTTTCCAACATTTACAATTCCGGCTACTGTTACCGCACCGTTCACAACCATGGAATAGCTTCCCGAGCCATCGCCAAATATAAGGGTGCCATTCACGGTAAGGTTATCCACATTTACGGAATCGTTCAGCGTAATGGTATGTCCATTATCGATTATAAAATTATGATTACCCGATTGGATTTCTGCCAATGTAAGTGCAGGTGCTCCCGACCATGTAGTGAGATCGTAAAAATCTCCATCGCCTTGCGAAGTATAGTCAGCGGCCCGGAGATTAAATATTCCGACAGAAAGAATAATTATTAGTGTAATGTAAAGCTTTGTCATGGCGTCTTATTTAGCTTATTAGTAACTTTAGGTTATCGTATTTAAAACATTTGCAATTAAGGCGTTGCAAAAATACATATTATCAAAGAATAATACGCAAAAATACCCGATTGGTTGGCAAAAATAAATGCTATTCCACTAAACAGCAGGTAATATACATTAGTGTGCCGAATTGTTTGACTAAAAACACCTATGCGTAAATTCACCCACAAGTACAATAAAAGGACTCACTACACGACACTTACAATCGACAGACAACAAAGCTCTACTGTTTCGTGCAAAGTACCAGCTTGCACTCTATTTATAAACACCCCCCATTACGAAAATTAGAAATCCATTTTTCATAAATGAAACTACGTAATTGATTAGCAGCAAAAAATTGCTGCGAGTTACTATCTTTGCGAAATGATTCAGCAATTTGTACTCACATACCACCATAACCGCAAGACTGGAGCCTTGTTACAACCGGCTGTTGCTACAAAAGAGGAGCAATCGTCGTTTTTTGGGCTTACTCATGTGCTGCCCGATACCGAAAAAGACGAAATTCCCGGTTTCGATCAACAAATTGAGGAAATTCTCAAGTTATGCTTTGAAATAACCGAAAAGCAGATTTTCAGGCGTTTTGCATTACGCAAAGAATCGCAACCCGAGTTTTATGAGAGTCTAACCGAACCAAAATTAAAAACACAAATTAGACCCTATATCGACAAACGCCTGCTGAAAATACTACAAAAAGCAGAAAAACTTAACGTTCATGTTTTTAAGAAACAATCGCAAAATATTTTTGAAAGCGATCGGTTATTAATTACATCTGAACCGGTTGATTTTCGTTACCATTTTACTTACAAGGATGAGCAACTTCAGTATATTCTTAAACTTTACTACAAAAATGAGGAGCTCGAATTGCGTGGCCAAAAAGTGATAATTATAAGCGAAACGCCTTCCATTTTTATTTACAACAAATACATCTGTTTTGCCAATAACTTTAACTCAAAGCAGCTCATTCCGTTTGTAAGCAAGCCACACATTACCGTTCCTCAGCGATTGGTTAATGAGTATTTCGATGGTTTTATTCGTAAAGCGCTTAAAAAACACCACGTTACAGCTGAAGGATTTACAATTAAGGAGCAGGAAACCAACCCGGTGGCGGTTCTTACCATTCAGGATTTTCTGGATGAAAATATTTCGATGGTGCTCACATTCCGATACGGAAAACACAATGTTATTTCCCATCAATCGGAAAACAATGCCATTGTTTCGTTTAACGAAAAGGATAAATCCTTTACCAAAATCGAACGCTGCCCGGCATTCGAACAAAAAATGATTAATTACCTAATCAATCATAAGCTAGAACGGCGTACCGGAGCAAATTACTTTTTACCGCATTCCAACAAATACACCTTTTTGGAATGGCTTAATGGGAGCTACACAAAATTAACAGAACAGGGATTCACGCTTATCAACAATCTACAAGAAAATTATTTTATTAAGGATATAACTCTGGATGTAAAAACAAAGAAAACTAACGATTGGTTTGATGTGGAAGGAGTGATAAAATTTGGCGAATTTACTGTATCCTTTACCAAGCTACGCAACCATATAATGAAAGGAATATGTGAATACAAATTACCGGACGACACTATTGCAATTATTCCCGAATCATGGTTTACAACCTATGCGGAAATATTTGGAGCGGGCACCATACATAAAGATACAATACGAATACAACCCTATCAGTTCCAACTGCTATCTCAACTAAAACTCCCGGGTAGCGATGGTGTTTTAGAGCGATTCGAAAATCTCATTAACTCAGAAAACACTTATGCTGCTCCCAAACAAATTAAAGCAACCCTGCGCAATTATCAAAATGCAGGATACCAATGGATGCGCCATTTGCGGGAATTTATGTTCGGCGGGTGTCTGGCTGACGATATGGGATTGGGAAAGACATTACAAACGCTCACGTTGCTTACTTATCACCATTTGGAGTGCGCTCAGGAAAACCCCGCAGCAAGCCTGAATGCGCAGCCTACAGACGGACAACTGGATTTATTTGCCGAGGTAATGCCAGTAAAATACCGCCCGGCCACATCACTTATCATTGTGCCCACATCACTTATACACAACTGGATAGCGGAAGTTGCAAAATTTTCGCCCGAACTGAAAATTAATAATTATACAGGTGCAAATCGCATACAGAACCATCAAATTTTCAGGCATTACGACTTGGTAATTACCACATACGGTATCATTCGAAAAGACATTGAGGCGCTTGAACAATTCAAGTTCGATTATATTATTATCGACGAAAGTCAGAACATAAAAAACCCAGGCTCGGCCACATATAAAGCAGCTATAAAGCTCCAATCGAACCACAAATTGGTTCTTACCGGAACACCGATTGAAAATTCGCTGACCGATTTGTGGGCACAACTGAATTTTATTAACCCAGGTATAGTGGGCAACCAAAAATGGTTTAAAGAGCATTTTGCCGTTCCCATTGAAAAAAGACAAGACGAAGAGAAACTGGAAAAACTAAAAAAGCTGATTTCGCCATTTATTTTACGACGAAAAAAGGCCGATGTAGCAAAAGACCTGCCTGAGCTTACCGAACAAACTATTTTTTGTGAAATGTCGGCAGAACAAAAGGAACTGTACGACAAAACAAAATCGGCCGTACGAAACAAGCTTTCCAAACTTACACCTTACGATGCATCCGGAGGCAATGCCATTATGGTGCTTAAAGCATTATCGCAATTACGACAACTGGCCTGCTCACCGCGCTTGCTCAATGCCGATGCAGAAGAACAATCGGGCAAAACTGAAATTGTGCTAAAAGACCTCGAAAATCTTGTGGCAGAAAACCATAAGGTGCTCATATTTTCGTTTTTTACGAAGCATTTAGATATTATTGCCGACGAATGCAAAAAGAAAAAATGGAAGTACCAGATGCTTACCGGGAAGGTATCGCAGGCCGATAGAGAACAAATTATTGCCAAGTTTCAGGAAAACAAAGACGATCATATTTTCCTGATTTCGCTAAAAGCAGGTGGCGTTGGACTAAACCTCACTGCTGCCGATTATGTTATGGTGCTCGACCCGTGGTGGAACCCGGCAGCAGAGGCTCAAGCTATTAATCGTGCCCACCGAATAGGGCAAAAAAAGAATGTAATTGTATATCGGTATGTTACAAAAGATACAGTTGAAGAAAAAATCCGTACATTGCAACAAAACAAGCAGCAATTGTCTGATAATTTAATTGAAGACACTGTAGCATTGAAAAACCTTACAGAAAATGAAATTCAAGAACTTTTTAAATAATCGAATCATGAGAATCCAATTGTTATTATCAGCACTCATACTGTCAACAACACTGTTTGCACAGCAAGAAAAACACGATTACCAAGCCGTAGATCCCCAATTTGTGTTATCGAAAATTGCAAAAACACGTCCGGGCACATGGAGTCTGACCAAAGACGGCGATGTACGGCATTTTGGCATAACCGACAAGGAGTTCTTTACCAATTTTGGTAACGACCGCGTAGGAAACATCGGGTCGGAAACAAATGTACCCAATGCAGACAAAATTGGGCTCAACTATGTGGCTATTCATGCGCTAATTAACCGCAACTTTACACTGCAAAAACGGGTAGAAGATGCGGACCAGTACATTCAAACATTAGAAAACGAAATTCAGGAGCTACGCAACTCGCAAAGTACATTTATGGAAATGCTGGAGAAAGTAAACCAAGTGGATGAACTAACGCAAATTGCCAAAGAGCTGGAAATACGCACAACCCAACTTGAAGAAGAAGTGGAACGCTTGAAAGAGTAATTGGAGGTTTGTAGGTTTGGAGGTTTTTAAGTTGGTAGGTTTTTAGGTTTTTAGGTTTGGAAGTTTATAGGATCACTTCATAAAATTGTGGACTACAAAAAACTTAAATTTTAATATTAAACAGAAACTTA